>NZ_CP109105.1 GCF_035917675.1 Streptomyces sp. NBC_01775
CTCCGCGCCGCTGAGTCGGGTGTCTGGTGGGCTGCCACCTTCGGTGACGGCGGGGTGGTGCGGTGGTTGGCGGTGTGCGGGTTCAGGCAAAAGACGCGGGCTGGAGGGTGAGGGTTGGCCTTGCCTGTTTGTGCATGTGGTGTGGGGTTTTGGTGGGGAGGGGACTGGTCGGGGGTCCGGTCCCCACCCCCGGTGCGCGGTGCCGGCCTGGACGAACCGGTGGCCGCTCACGCTCCCGTACCGCTACAGTATGTACCCGCCCGACGATGGTCCACAACCCCCGAAACCTGACGACACGTCACCGGAACCGTTTCCGGATCCCTTGCAGAGAGGTCTACACCACTCAGTGGCTCCGCCACTGGAAAACACCTCAGTCAGGCCCCGGAACAGGGGTCTCAACGGCCTCAAAAACGCGTAAGAAGCGACTTCTTTGCCAGTGGGTTGCCATCCAGTGCCAAGGGAGACAGGAAAGCGCTGTAGGCGAGCCGTGGAAAGGGAAACAAATGGCACACGACAACCTGAACGAGGATTGCGAAAAGAGCATGTATGAGGATGCGCCCTGCTCTTGCGAATTCCGCACCCGCGAATACGACAGCGCCTCTGTACGAGGAGAAGGGCCGAGTTCCTACGACGGTCGAATGGCAGGCCCCTCGCTCGACTGGTAGCGAATTCCGCAACACGACGGAAGGGAAACAGAAATGGCGCACCATAAGACGCCCAGCAGTTTGGGGCCCCGTCAGTTAGCTGAGCACCTCGGGATCCCGGAGTGGCAATTCGACCGCGCCCGCCGACTCGACCGGGTGCCGGCGCCCGACCGAGCCCGTGGCCGATGGTCGAGGGCGACCGTCGAGGACATCGCCCCGCGCCTGGACGAGGTTGTCGAAGCGGCCGGCTCGGTGCCGGACATGGGGGCCGTCCGCGCCGCTGAACACCTCACCCAACGCCTCGGGATGGACGTGACGCCAGATGCCGTGGCCGAGCTGGCCCGGCAGGGGCTCCTGCGCACCGTGGAGCCCTACAAGGGCAACAACGCCTACGACGGCCAGGACCTCGAAGCGCTCACCGACCGCGTGGCCGTCGAACGCGCCGGCCACGACGGCGAGCAGCTGCTCCGCGACGAGGTAGCCGAACGGCTCGGGGTGCGCGAGGTCGACGTCCAGCACCTCGTCCGGGCCGGCCTCCTCACCCCAGTGCGGTGGGTCCGCTCCTGGCACCAGCGGCGCAGCGCAGCACCCTGCGTGCCCCTCTACCGCGCCGCAGACCTGACCGCGCTCCAGGAGCGCCACGACATCAACTGGAGCGCTGTGAGGGCCACACCGCGCGGACAACGCTCACCACCCACCTCTCTGCCCGACGCTGGATGAGCAGCCGGCCAGCCCCGACCACAGCGGCCCGAGCACACGCCACAGAGGCATCAAGTCGAACTTCAGCATCATGATCACCTCGTTCACGAAGGCCCGCCACTCCTCAGACTCAGGATCTTGCCGCCGGCGTGCTCCTTGACGAAAACGATGTCGCGGTCGTCCTGCAACGAAGTCGACGGTGAACTCAACGACCAGATGCGGACCGCCATGCCGGAGAGCCCAAGAAGTAGAGACAGGGCGCTCCGGCGACGATGAGGTTCAGCGCTGGCTGTACCAGTACCCAAGCGCCAGCAGTGCCCCGTTCCCCAGGAGTTTGACCGCGACGCGGGTCGCTTCGTCAGCTGCGGTTGCCGCGATTCCACGCAGCCCACGCCCCCTGCCCTGGCGAAGAGGTCCCGGTATCTCCAGCTCGAAGGGCGGCTTGTCCAGCCGATGACAGTTACTGCACTGACACTGCGAGCCCGTAGGCTCAGGAGTAGCTCTGATGGTGGCCTCCCAAGGTCATCGTGAGGTGCTTCATGAAGGTGGCCCTCTGTCTCGCACACAGGGGGCCACCGCCATGTTCAGCAGCAGCCCCGACGGGCCGGGATCATTGTGCTGCACCCCACCGACAGCACGTTGCGCGCAACCCCCCAGACTCGAACGAGCATTCGGCACCCTGTACCAGTGCGGCCTTCCAGGAATACGCCACACACGACAACCCCACCAGACACAACCCCGGTCGGCGTAGGGCGACGGCGTCTCTCAGACCTTGCCCAAGCAACGACTGCGGCCGATTACCAACTGGGCTCGTGACTACCATGCGCCCCGCAAGGTCCCGGGCCGGAATCGCCACTCAGGGGGCAGCACCAGGCCCGAGGGCTGGTCAATCTTCAGCAGGATGAAGTACACCAGCCCGAAGGCGATGAACACCGGTGGAAAGCAGCAGCCGGAGAGCACCGCTGGCTTTCAGGCGTTGATGCTGGCTTTATCGACCACCAGTGGTTCTGGCTCAACTTCCGTGACGTGGCCACTCTCTGTCACGCAAATAGGACGCGTTTGCGAAGAAGTTGGAAGCCTGCCCGTCCGAACATCTGACGCTTGAGCATCTTGATCCGGTTGACATGGCCTTCGACTGCGCCAGAGCTCCAGGGCAAGGTGAGTCCGGCGATGACGGCGTCGCGATCGCGGTCAATGCCGGCCGCGAGGGTGTGAAGGCTGGGCAGGTTGTCGCTGCGGACGGCGTCGAGCCATTGCGGGAGACGGTGGCCTTGGCGCTCGGTGAGCATCTCGGCGAAGGACCGAACGTGGCCGGTGAGGGCTTCGAGTTCAGGGCAGTCGGCCAGGACTTCCTTCAGCCGGGTGTGTTCGGTGTCGGTGAGGGCCTCTGGTCGGCTGAGAATCCACCGGGTGACAGCGCGAGGTGTTGGCGGCTGGGCGGTGACAGGGCGGGGTGAAGTGCGCTTCTTCCTGATGTAGGCGCTGACGATGCCGTAGCTGCCGTTGTAGCCGAGCAGGATGATCTCCTCCCACAGCGTCCAGGCGTTCGTGCATCCCTCATCCCAGCGTTTGTCGAGGTAGGGCTTGTACTCGTCAACGGCCGTGGCTCGATTGAACCGGTACTGGCCAGTGAACAGGTCTTCCGGTCTGGCGGCGTCAGCCAGGCTCTTGACTGTTCGGTGTGTCATATGGAGCTGACAACCGATGGAACGGCGGCTGTGGCCAGCTTCGAGCATTGCGTGGACGGTGACGTGTCTAGCCCGGATGCGGTTGGCGAACCGCTCACTCTTCCACGGCGAGGCCGGAGTCTCCCCTGACAGCACAGGCTCGTCCGTGTCCTCCTTCCCGACCGATTCGGGCAGGAGGACGCGCAGACACTGGCGATGGCGGGCGACAGCACGCTCGGCAGCATCACCGAGGTTGCTCCACAAGTGCCACTGGTCAGCGACCTGGATGGCTTGTGGCGCCCCGGCCCTGGCGCCTTCCGCGAAGAAGGGCGCACGGTCGCGGCATACGACCTCGATCCCGGGACGGGCGGAGAGCCACCCGGCCACGCTGGACGCCTCCCGGTCGGGCAGCAGGTCCACCGGTCGCCGGGTCTCGACATCGACCAGCACGGTGCCGTACGCATGGCCTTTGCGGGTGGCGTACTCATCGACGCCGACCACCCGAGGAGACGGGATATCCGGTTCTGGCAGGGCTTGGACCAGGCGCAGGACCGTGCTTCGGCTGACGGAGATGCCCAGAACCGCGGACAGTCGGGCACCGGCCCGGCCCGCCAGGGCGAGACCTACCGAAGCGAGCGTGGAGCGCAGCCGCTCGGTGCGCTGGCCGTGCTTCCGGGTCAGGCCGGGTATCTGCTCGACGAAGGTCCGGCGCGGACACACCCTGTCCAGACACCGGAAGCGCCGGACGTGCAGGCGGAGTACGACTCTTCGCCCACCGCTCGGGACATCGGCAGGAAACCGCAGGTAGGAGCTGTGAACCCGAGCCGACGAGATGCCGCACTGCGGGCAGGCGGCGCCCGGCGAAGTGCCTTGCGCGTCAACACGGACTATCGCGATATCGACGTCTACCGACAGCACCGCGACGTCCGCGATCGCCGGTAACAACAGCTCCTGCAACCGGAGTACAACTTCTCTCACGGGCGAGACTGTCAGCCCCACCGCGACGATCACGATCTATTTTCGGTCTGCTTCTCGCGCCACCCGGCAGCCGCCAACCGTCACTCAGAGTTGCCCTTGCACGGAAGTTGAGCCAGAACCGTGTGACGTCGATAGAGCCACACGCGCAAGCCAGGACCGTGCCCTTGAGCTCTCCGCTCCGACCAGCAGCATGACGCGCGGCCTGCTGCACATCGACGCGGCAGCCTGCTGGCTACGGGAAGGCGACGCCGCGCGGGCCTGTAGCACTGCCACGACGGCGCTTGCCGAATTCCTCTCCGGATGGCGAAAGGGCCTCACCCCACACCCGCGCAGCCGACCTCTACCGCAGCATCCCTGCCCGGAACCGTCAGGAATCCGCCGCCCGCGACCTGCGCCAAGCACTCGCCAGAGCCTGAGACAGAGAGCCTGCGCTATCCATCCCGGCGGTCTTCATACTCGGCGGAGGCCGACCAGGTCCGCGGCTTCCGGTCGGGGCGGCATACGTCGCACACCCGGGCCGCGCTCATGTCCGCCAGCAGGGCCGGCGCCTTCGCCGCCGTCACCAGCCGCCTCTTCCAGTCGCCCCGGGCCTGCCAGCAGTCCTTCCGGTGCACGTACCACTGCGGCGCCTCATTCCGCACACCCCGAGTACGCACCGCCAACCACTGCCGTCCGCACCCTTCGTCGGCACCGCGTCGTAGCGCTCGCCGGGAATCGGGGTGATGGAGTCTGCCGCCACGGTGATCCGGGTCGGTGCGGCCTTCGCCTCTCTCTGCCGGTCGGCGTGCTCGTAGCGGGTGGGCAGGATGGCCTCACAGGCGAACCACCCGGCCGTCCGAGGTGCGCTCGCGGGCGGTGACGATGACGTCAAGCTGCTGGCCGTCGGGCAGGGTCGCCCACGGCCCCGCACGGGCACGCCACCCACTCATAGATCGAATCTTAGTTCGATATTGGTCAAAGTGCCCGGCTGGGTCGATGATGATCCGCCCGACCTGGACTTCGGCGACCGCCGAGGGCAGCGGCGCGGGTCTCCCCGCTCAGGTGAGGAAAGGGGCCGTCGGGAGGGTAGTGGTTGGCCGTACGAGTCCGCCTCCGAACGCGTTCCCGCATCATGGTCCTGAACCGGGAGCGCTCATCAAAGAGAGCCCAGCATGCCGCGATACCTGAAGATCCACGAGATCCGCGCGATGACCTACCTCGAACTCAAGCGCTGGTGGGAGGTCGACTTCGATGTCCTGGTCTCAACGGCCGTTGCCGAGGCTGACGGTCGCGTCGACTCCACTGTTTCCGAGGCTCTGAACAGCGACGACTGGATTGAGCAGTGGGCTGACGCCCTGTACGCGGGCGCAGGAGAACTTGCGTCGAGTATCGAGCGCATGGCATTTACCGGTGATCCGCGCTTGACGAAAGTGAAACGCCGTGGGGGCGTCGTTCTCCAGCGGATGGGACAGGTCAACGGGCTTCTGAAAGCAAGGCGCGCAGATCAGGGCTGGGAGATGCTGGGTGAGCATCTCAAGGATGCCCGGCTCGCAGCCCTGGCGATCTTGGCCAAGCACTACCGTGAGGAATACTTAGAACTACGAGCACAGGAACTGGCCCGGCGCGGCCTGCCTTCGGATCATCCGTTCTACCACGTGTCCTACCGTGACGTTTTTGACGCCATCGAGGATGCCGTCACAAAAGGTCTGATCGACGCGCCGTCCGACAGCGGGAGAATACAGGCTCTGCTGTCCGCGCCGCCGGACGAGCTCACTTCCCTGGCGGCCGGCGACACCACCCACCAGCAGGACCGCTGTGACGAGCTTCGGCACCCGCTGCTCCTGCGCCGATGGGCCGGAGCCTTGGAACACCTCCGCGACCGGCACTGTGAACTGGCCGGACTTGAGCCAGTGTTCACCACTGAACTCACGTCTCTCGACATGAAGGCTGTGCGTTCGTTGAAGGAGGAGGACGCCTGGGCGCTCATCAACCGGCGCAGGTTCATCCGTGCCCTGGGCCAGCGGTGGCGCGAGTGCCAGATGCACGTCCGGCAGCTGGGCCGGGTTGCCGCGCAGCGGAAAGAAGACGTCGCGAAGCCCTGGCATGAGGCGGAGCATGCCGCTCGCCAAGAGCTGGGCCGTCGATACCCACAGCAGTTGGATCTTCTCATCGCAGGCTTCACCCCCTTCTGCGAGCCTGGGACCACCCGGATCAAAAGAGGAGCTCTGTCGACGCATCAACGAGGACTGCTCGTCAATGAGCTCAAAAAGTCTCTGCCGTGATCTATGCCCTTCCCACTGCCCGGCCCAGGACGCCGCCTCGTGCCACCCAGCAGCGACCGCCGCATCATGCGGCGACTCGCTCCGGCACTTCGGGAGCGCCGGCCCCCCTTGCGCGCCATCGCACAACTTGGCGCGCAGCCCGTGCAGGCACGGCTCGGTGAACAGCTTCTGCGACTCGGGCTTCAGCGCAGCCTCGGCACGACCGTACATCCTCAGTGATCGTTGCAGTCGGCTGCGCGTTCACCCAGTGCTGTCGTTCAGGATCCCCCCGTGTGCGATCCTGCCAGGCCAACGGAGTGGCTCACTGATTTGACAGCGATTGGACCGGTTCTCGGTCCACGGGAGAGTGGGGGCGCTCGGCGGGTGCTGCGGCGGCGGCCTCCCGTGCCGCGCGGGTGCAGGTGGCGAGGTGGGAGAGAACACTGTTGAGGATCTCGAATCGGTCGCTGGGGCGGCGGGAGGGCAGGCGCTCGATGGCTTCCTCCGCTGCCTCCTGGACGTGGCGCGTCCAGGAGGCCATGTTCTGGTTCGGGTCGGTGGCGGCGGCACGCCAGTCGCGCTCGTAGGTGACGAGCCTGCCCGACAGCGTGGCGTCCTGGCGGGCGGCGACGTGCGCCGGGTCCAGACGGAGGGCGGTCAGACGGGTGCGCGCGCACATCCACGCGCGGGCCGCGCGCACCCCCGCCACGCCCACTAACCCCAGCACACCCGTCACGGTTGTCAGCGTCTCCATCGAATCCCCTCCCGGTTCGCGGTCTCGGGCACCGCATGTGTGCGGGCACCCGGCCCTTAGACCGTGTCCTATGTGGTGAGGCGGATGAGTCGTTTGTAGCAGCACAGGGCGGCTGCGAGGCCGAGGAAGGCCAGGTAGTTGCCCGGGTCGCATTCGTAGCGGTGGTTGAGGCGTCGGTAGCCGGTCAGCCATGACATGGCGCGTTCAATGACCCATCCGCGGCGCCCTAACCGCTCGCTGGACTCGATGCCTTTGCGGGCGATGCGGACGCCGATGCGCTTGCCGC
Organism: Streptomyces sp. NBC_01775; assembly: GCF_035917675.1. Classification (NCBI taxonomy): domain Bacteria; kingdom Bacillati; phylum Actinomycetota; class Actinomycetes; order Kitasatosporales; family Streptomycetaceae; genus Streptomyces; species Streptomyces sp. NBC_01775. The sequence continues at coordinate 7,269 of NZ_CP109105.1, forward strand.
GCAGCCATCTGCGCAGGTCTGGCCGGTCGTAGGCTTTGTCGGCGTGCAGCCGCTGAGGTTTGAAGTACCGGCCTCGATCAGGGTCGTGTCTCGTTTGGTGACCGGCCACCATCGGCTTCAGCCCTTCGCTGTCGTGGACGTTGGCGGCGGAGACGCCGACGAGGAGGGGCAGTCCGTTCGCGTCCGACAGAACGTGCATCTTCGAACCCGGCTTGCCCCGGTCCACAGGCGACGGGCCTGTGTGTTCGCCCCCTTTTTCGCCCTCACGTGGGCGGAGTCGAGAACGACACGGGTGACGTCGATGAGGCCGGCGTCATCGAGCCGGTGCAGCACAGTCTCATGTAGCCGGCCCCAGACGCCCGCTCTCGACCAGATCACGAACCGACGATGGGCCGTCGACTTCGATATCCCGAAGCACGGCGGCAACGACCGCCAGGCACAGCCACTGACCAGTACATAGACGATCGCCGCGAACACCGTCTCATCAGGCGTGTCCTGCGTCCCGCCACCCTGCGGCCGGACTCTCGACGCCGGGATCAGCGGCTTCGCGACCTCCCACAACCCGTCCGGAACAATCCAACTCCACGTTCCCCGCCCCATACACAGACCAACGTCCGCCTCACCACATAGGACACGGTCTTACTCGCCGCACCAGCGACGACGCCGAGGAGTACCGCGGGGCCTGCCTCGCCTGCACCTGGGAGGACGAGGAGCGCACCGGTCGCACCGCAGACCGCGCCGCCGTCGAGGACACCCACGACCACGCGTTTCCCGGGTGGCGCACCCTCCTGCCCCTGCTCGGTCCCGCCGGCCAGGAAAGCGCCCGCGTATGGGCCCTCGTCCGCGCCCTCTACCCGCCCCGCTGGCTCGACGCCGGAGCCCCCCAGCTCGTGCGCCGTGCCACCGCCAGCCCGCGCTACCGGCTCCACATGCCCCCACCCGCCCGCACCCGCCCCCCCGTTCCCGAGTCCACCTGCCCTCTTCTGAACGCTTTCGCCGGGGCGCGCTCCCAGGCTCGCTGCCCATCAGCGGCGGGCTGCGCCACGGCGCCGGGGCGGCCCGTCCCGTCACGACCGGAGGACTACATGCCTGTCTATCTGCCTGAACCGGACCGCCCCGACCACGGGGGGAACCGGCTTTCCCTGAACGCACACGTGGGCCGTCCTCGCGACCAGTGCGGGCTGCTCCCGACCAAGTACGTCACGCTGTACGAGAGCATGACCGGCCGTCAGCGGTGGGGCGGGTACGGGCGGTGCACGATGGAAGGTGCCTGTTCTTCCTGCCCGGTCCAGCGAGAGCACTTGCAGGGAGCCGAACTGGAGTGGCCGCGGGGGACCCCCGTCCTGCGGGCCCGCTCCGTCCCCCTCCAGCCGGACCCGAGGCATGTCTTCAGCGACCCGGCGGCCGGACACGAACGACTGTTCCTGACACCCCTGTGGGGTGCTGAACCAGTCATTGTCTCTTTTCGCGAGGTGCGCAACGCTCCTGGGGTCTCGATGGGCCGGGCCTTCGACGAGGGGGAGGCGACCGGCTTCTGGCTTCTACGTGACCGCCCGGACGCGGAGCAAGCCGCCGTCCATACCAAGGAGTTCGCCTCGCCCACCCGGCACGCCCTGTATGCGCGGCGCGGAGGCCCGCGCAGCGCCCTGGTCTCCTGCTCGGGCGGCTGCGTGCACGGCTCCATGGCTCTGGCCCGTCTGGCGCTCGACCTCACGGCGCCCGAGCCTCCCGCGAAGGTACCCGCCCCGCCGGCCTTTCTGCCAGGCGCGCCCGGGGTGTCGACGCAGCACCGATCCGCACGCGAGACCACCGTCACCCGGCACGGCAGCAGCATGCGGGTTTCCTGGGCCAAGCCGCGGACCTGGGCCACCGAGGCGGCGCTGACCGCGTTCGTCCTCCGCCTGGTCCTGTATGTGCCCCCGGTACAGGAGGTGTGACACAACAACCCGCATAGGGTAGAATTACTCTCGTCGATCTGGCGGCAACCGGACCGACGCCCCAACCCAGCACGTAAGGAAGCAGCTTCATGCACGCCAAGCACACCCATTGGACGGTCTCCTACCGCCACCGCTCCGGCGGCACGAAGGTGACCAGCACCAGTCTGAGCACCCCCGATGCCACCCGTCAGCAGTACGCCTTTCACAGCGGCCTCGACTGGAACACCGATGTGCGGATCACTGAGCAAGTCATCCGCGAGACCCGCCGCCTGATCTGCCTGTCCGAGCTGCCCGGCCCCGGCCAGCCAACCCCCGTTCCACAGCTCCCGGACGGCGCCCACGAGGTGAAGCGCCACTACCGGTTCGCCCGCAACGGCCCGGCCGTTCTGCCCACCGGGGACGACGTCCGCAACCACCACGAGTGGCTGACCAACCATCGCGACGTGGACCCCGCTGAGCTCCGGGCCGTCGAGGTGACCCTGACTCGATACCGCCGGGAGGTCGCCCTGGACGAACTGCCCGACCTCGCGCCTCCCTCCCGGCCCGAACCGGGAGAGCGCACGGCCTACCTCGCCGCCCGCCTCCCCGTCACCCGCCGCAACTTGGAATCGGCCGCCATCGCCGTCGGCACCATCGCCACCGAAGGATGGGAGCCCGAGGAGGGCTACGGCTACCCCGGGGAGGGCAAGCACTGGAAGCTGAAGTGCCTGCTGGAGTGCCAGGGCCCCGGAACCGTATGGGTCGGGGTGCGCTTCTACTCCCACCTGCGCCGCAGGCGTCCCCTGCTCCGGCACGAGGGGTGCCTGCCCCGGAAGGAGCACGCCGAGCGGATCTCCGCGCTCGCCCGGAATCTCTCGCCCGTGTGCCCGTGCCCGGCGGTCAGCCACCCGACGACCCCGGGCGATGTGGACGCTCTGATCACCCGTCTCCTGGACCACGACCGACGTCAGGACGAGCAGGCCAGGTACGTCGTGCGGAGTGAAGTGGCGCGGCTCATCGAGCCCTGCCCCGCCGCCCCGGCCCGCGCGACGGCAATCCGCGCGCTTCAGGAGATCCGAGGCCGCGCCCCGCAGAACTAAGCACCACCCCCGGGGGGCGGCCTGCCGCCCCCCCGGGGGTCCGCTCCACCTTCCTACCCGTCCGCGCCAGAAAGCGAGACCGAAGATGCCCGAGCCGAACGCCCTGCCGTTCTTCGCCCAGCTCCGTGACCAGCTCGCCCGCGTCGCCCTGCCGCTGTCCGCCGAGGAATGGCGCCTGAACCCCGGCGGAGGTTTGCTCTCCCAGGGGCCCCTGGCCACCGGCGCCGAGGCCGAGCGCGTACCCGACGCCACCTGGACGCACACCGACTTCCAGATCTACGACCGCCACGCGCTCATCGCCAGTCTCCCCGTCCCGCACAGCCCGACCGACGTCGACTCCCCGAAGGAGGCCGCCGAGGCGGTCACCGACTCACGTGCGGCCGTCGCCGCCCTGGTCGCCGCCCCCGACGCCCTGAAGACGCTGCTCGACGCCGGACTGCCCGAGCTGCTGCACGCTGCCGCCCAGTGGGACCGCGCGAACCACGCCACAGACCACGACCGCGAGACGGCCGCCGTACAGCTCGCACGACGGCTCGCCCGCTTCGGCGAAGCCCTCGGCTGAACCACGCGCCACCGCACCACCCGCACCGGCCCCGGACGGCAATCCGGGGCCGGCCCCAACCCTGCTGAACCACAGGACTCCCGTGCGCCATCTCCCGCCCCCGCGCTTCTACCTGGGCACGCACCAGCCAAGCTGGCTCCCCCACGTCGCGCACCCGTTGTTCGTCTCCTACTCCCGCATCAGGAACCGGCGCCGCCTCGACCGCATCCGCGCACTCGGCCCGTGGGCTTTGGATTCCGGAGCCTTTTCGCAGCTCGACCGCCACGGCGAATGGACCATCCCGGCAGCCGAGTACGCAGCATCCATCACCAGGTACCACCACGAGATCGGCGGTCTGGAGTGGGCAGCGCCCCAGGACTGGCCCTGCGAACCACCGGTCACCGCAAAGACGGGACTGACGGTCGAGGAGCACCAGCGCCGCACCGTCGACTCCGTTCTGCAGCTGCGTGCGCTGGTACCGGCCGTGCGCGTCATCCCGGTCCTCCAGGGGTGGACTCTCGCTTCCTACATGCGGTGCGCCCAGATGTACGCCGACGCAGGGGTCGACCTGGCGGCCGAGCCCCTCGTGGGCGTCGGGAGCATGTGCCGGCGCCAAAGCTCCATCACCGCAACGGTCATGCTGGACCAGCTGGTCAACCTCAACGGGCCAGAGGCGCCCCCGCTGCGGCTGCACGCGTTCGGATTCAAGCTCCGCGGCCTGACCCTGGCCACCGGCACCCTCACTTCTGCGGACTCCATGGCCTGGAGCTACGCCGGTCGGAACGAGCCCGGATGCGGCCCGAGCCACCAGAGCGAGGCTAACTGCCTGCCCTACGCGCTGCGCTGGGGCCAGGACCTCATCGACCAGCTCGCGGACGCACACGCAACCCGCCGCTGAACCACCGCCGCAACCCGGAGCGCCCGCCCGCGGAGCCTCCCTTTCTGAACCACAACCCGTCGGCCCCGGACGGCAATCCGGGGCCGATCGGCCCCAACCCGACCCCCTGGAGGATCCATGTCTTCCGCCCATCAGCTTCCCCTTGGTGATCCTGCGGAGTTCTGCCAGCGCTGGCGGTACCGACGCCACAGCTGGCTGCGCAGGCGCGAGGGCGGCTTCGACCAGTCCAGCTATCAGGCCAGGATGCTGGATCACGACGTCGCACGGCGCTTCGTGGCCGAGCACCACTACAGCCGCTCCTGGCCCGCCGTACGGCTGGCCGTCGGCCTGTACGCCACCGACCCGCGGGCCGGGCGTGAGGGCCTGGTCGGCGTGCTCGCCCTTGGCGTCCCCATGCACCCGGCGGTCCTCACCGGCCCGTTCCCGAATCTCGTCCCGTACCGGGAGAGCCTGGAGCTGTCCCGGCTGGTGCTCCTGGACCAGGTGCCCGCAAACGGCGAGAGCTGGTTCGTCGCCCACGCCTTCCGCCTGGCCGCGCAGCGGGGAATCCGGGGCATTGTGGCGCACTCCGATCCTCAGCCCCGCGTCCGGCAGACCCCCAACGGGCCTGAAGATCTCCACCCTGGGCACGTGGGCACGACGTACCAAGCCAGCTCCATGGACTATCTCGGCCGCACCCGCAGGCGCCGCCTGACAGTGCTCCCGGACGCCACCGTTCTCCCGGACCGGGCACAGTCGAAGATCCGCGCCGACGAAGCCGGACACCTCGGAGCGGAGCGCAGACTGGTCGCATTCGGCGCCCGGCCCCGCCGCACGGACGAGGACGGGGCCCGCTGGCTGGCCGAGGCGCTCGAACAGGTCGGCGCGACGGTACTGGACCACCACGGCAACCACCGCTACGCCCGGTATATCGGGCCGACGCGAAGGCACGGCCGCAGCCACTCCATCGCTGTCACCGCCTATCCCTTCCCGAAAAAAAACGAGCCCGGGGGTTCGCGGTGAGGCGCGGCCGGAAGACGCTGATCTCCTGGGGCATGGGCGGCGATTCCACCGCTGCGATCACGCGGCTGTGCGCCGACCCCACGGCCTACGGCCTGGCCAGCGACATGTCCGATGTGATCGTCGTGGTCGCGATGACCGGGGACGAGTGGGAAATCACGATGGACCTGGCCGAGCGGCACATCCTGCCGGTGATGCGCCGGCACCGGATCCGGCTGGTCCAAGTCGCGCGGGGCGGTGCACTGGAGGAGGACGGTGTCCGCGTGCTCTCGGACACCCGTTTCCCCCGTCGGCTGTGGCGCCGAGGTGACCGTGCGCTGTCCGACGAACTCGCCGAGACGGGCACGGTGCCCCAGTACGCCGCCGGTGAGCGTCGGTGCTCGCTGAAATACAAGGGGTGGGTGATCGACACGTGGGCGCGGGCCGAGCTCGGTGACCGCTCCTACCGCCACCTGATCGGGTACGAGGCGAGCACGCGGGAGCGGGGCCGGGCCGCGCGGTACGACAGCTTCGCGCACGAGCGGGAGGAGACCTGGTATCCGCTGATCGAATGGGGCTGGGAGCGCAGCCGTGTGCTGCAGTACCTGGAGGAGGTCTACGGCGTCGCCAACTGGCCCAAGAGCTACTGCGTGCAGTGCCCGTTCCCCGCGGTGGCCGCTTCCAGGGAGGAGCACCTCCGGCGGTGCCGTGACTATCCCCAGGAAGCGGTGAAGGCGCTGCGGCTGGAGTACACCGCCCGGGCGCTCAATCCCCGCTCCACCCTCTACAGCCGGGGGACCACGCTGATCGGTCTGCTCCGTGACGACGGCAACACAGCAGCCCTCGACGTCTTCGGCAGGCTGCTGGACCAGTGCACCTGGTCGGTGTACGCGGTGCGCCGGGTCTATATGCCCGGCCGGGACTGCCGCCACCGGCATGGGAAGGGATGCACGCGAGTGACGTGCCTGAGTCCGCTGGTGAAGGGACAGGCATGGCGTTCGGTCCGCTGCGAGTTCACCGGGTCCCGCGCGGAAGCCCTGTCCTGGCTGCGCAGTGAGGCCGCCGAGATGGGCTCCCCGGTCGTGACTGCCGGCGGCATCAGCCGGGCGTCATTCCATGAGCTCGGTGAGGAGTACCCGGCCGCCGAAGGGTTCCTCGTGGCTGCTCCGGCAGGGGTCGACAACAAGGAGCGTCCCGGGTTCTGGGAGCGGTGGGAGCAGGTGACGAGCGGGCTTTGGAAGCCGCTGGCGGCCAGGAAGGCGGGGAGAATGCAGAAGAAGAAGTTGACGACCCGCTCATAGCGAGGGCATAATTACCCTCGTCGAATTTGCGGGGAGGTGATGGCCGGCGGGAAACACCTCCGAAAGGTGTCGGCCCAGGGCGGCAACCCCGACCGAACGTCCCACCGGCCATCTGGTCCCAACCCAAGCAAACCAAGAAGGAAGCCAAGGAACCGCCTCCAGTTTACGGGGTCCCTGGCACCGCACTACCGCGTCACTCACCAGATCGGGAGATCACAGACATGGCCAGCACCCCGCAGACCCGGACCCATGAAGGCCGCACCGTCGTGAATCGCGCCTGGATGGCGCAGCGTGCCGGAGTCAGTGAGGACACCGTCAAGTACTGGTACCGCAGCGCCCGGAAGGAGAGCGTCGGGCCGACGCCGCCGCCGGTCGGGCCGACGATCGACCGGGTCGGCTACTACGATCAGCTCGACTTCGAGAAATACCTGGAGGACCGGGAGGCCGCGAAGCGGGCCACGGTGACGCCCACCGATCCGGCCCTGTACGAAGGTGACCCCGACGACCTGGTCGACATCAACACCGCAGCGCGCTTGTTCCACTACACAGACGCGTCGGTGATCCGTGGCTACCGACGTCTGCACCCCGGATACTTCCCGGAGCCCGCCGGAACCGAAGAGGGCCCCAGCGGCAAGCAGATCCCCGCCTTCCGCCGTGGGGACCTCATCGACTTCGACCGAGGCCGTGACGGGGACAACACCGGGGCCGCCGGTCGGCCCGCCGGTACGCCCAGCGCCACCGCAGGACAGCGCTGGCCCGTGACAGAGCACCGCATCGACGTCGCCCACCAGTACATGATCGACCTGGGCGGCTGGAAGCACGGCACCGCAGCCGAACTCGCCCGTCGTGCGGGCGAGCCCGCCAAGTCCTGGGAGCGCGCGGTCAAGGAAGCCCGCCGCAGGATCGAGCAGCAGAACAACGAGGACCAGCCGCCGTCGGAGAAGGAGTGAACAGCGTGCCGGTGACCAAGCTGGTCGAGGAGATCCTGACCGTGATCGAGGGCGCCACCCCTGAGGAGCCGGTCTGGCTCCAGACGATCTACGACGGGACCGGGCGCGGGCCCGCGTCCGTCGATCCGGCCCCGCCGGGTGGGTGGAGGCGTACTGGGAGACACCGGAACCAGCCGGCCGTCCCCGCCGCCGCTACTACCGGCTGACCGAACAGGGCGACCAGAGTCTGCGCAGGGTCCGTCAGCCCCAGTCGCGCCCGTGGTGGCGGTTCAGGACCGGTCCCGCGGCGTCGTAGGGCGACGTGAAAACGAAGGCCAGCAGGTCGTCGCCGCTTACCACCCGCGTGGTAAGCGGCGACGACCTGTTGTGACGGCATCGAGACCGCGAACGGGTGGCCGTGGCGAGCGGCACGGTAAGCGGCGGGGGGTTCGGTCGGGTGAGCGCTGAACCGCGCTCTTCCGACCCCGCATTCCCGCGGGATACCGAGAGGGACCCGGATCCTGATGCCCGTTGCTTCCACTTCCCCGCGCCCGCGCACGTCGGGCACGCCGATGCGCGAGCAGCTTCTCGCCTTCCTCTGCCAGCACCGTGCCGCCGACACGGCGCAGCTGCACCGCATGCTCTACCTCCGGCCCCGGCCCCGGACGGACCACATGCGGCGCTGTCTGCGCCAGCTCCAGGAGCAGGGGCTGGTGGAGGCGGCCGTCCGTGCCCATCACCCGTCGGTGTGGGCACTCTCCGACGCCGGCCGCGCCCTGACCTCCGGCTGGACACATCTGTCCGCGCAACCGCCGCGCCGCGGATCAGGGCTGGCCAGCCAGCGCACCGTGCACACCCTGACCGTCACCCGCACCTGCCTGGCCTTCCTGGACGACGCGCGCGGACGCGGAGACGAGTTCACACCGCTGGACTGGCGGCCGGAGACGGCGCACCCGCTGCGTGACGGCGCCGCAGGCGGCGAGCGGACGCTGATCGCGGACGCGCTGATGCGCTACACCCGTACCGGCCAGGCCCGGGGACTGCTGCGGGCCTTCGTTGAGGTCGACCGGGCGACCGAATCACCGGAACGGCTGGCCGCGAAGGCCATCAGCTATGCGCGGTTCTACCACTCCCGGCCCGCCCCCCGCCGCGGTGCGCAGCCTTCGGGGATGTCGTGGCAGCAGACCTATCCCCGCTTCCCCCGTGTGCTGTTCGTGCTCAGCAACGCCGGTGCGCGCGCCCAGGCCCAGCGCATCGCGGATCTTCAGGCGATGGTGCGCCAGCACCCGCTTGTCGCGTCCCTGGCCGCAGAGGTCGCGCTCGGCGTGGGTGTGCTGGAGGACCTGGAGGAGCTGGGCGCGTCCGCGCCGGTGTGGACGCCGCTGACCGGATCCGGTGAGCGGCGGAACTGGATGGACCTGTGACGCCCTGACTTCGCCGTCGGTGCCGGGATGGCCCTCCCGGCACCGACGAGGCGCCGCCCGACGGCGGCCGTACTTCTTCCTCTTCCACCAGGCGGTCCGCCTCTTGCATGCGCGGAGCACCGCCGGCTCGGAGCGATGATGCCCTACGTCCAGGCTGAGAGCCAAGGCTCGATCTGCCCCGCCCCTGTGTCCGCTGCCGCCCCGGCGCGGTTCGAGTTGGTCCGTGACCCGGCGGCACAGGAGGTGAGTACGACAGCCTCCCGCCGCCTGCGGCGAGGGGAGGATCTGCGCGCAGCCGCACGGTGGATGACTGAGCGCGGGTTCCACCCGGAAGCCGGGCCCGGCACGGTGCGCACCGCCGACGACTTCGCCGACCGGATGGGCGCGAGCAGCCAGGGGCATGTGGCCTACGGGCTGCAGCAGATGACCGTCCGGCTGGGCCGCTCGCGCAGCTGGGTCACCGCCCAGGTTCGCATCCTGCGGGAGCTGGGACTGCTGGCCTGGGTGGAGCACGGCTCGGCCTGGCGGAACGCGCTGCGCACCCGCTACGGGGAGAACTTCCGGCCCGGCATGGGGTTCGCGAAAACGGCGACGCTCTATGCCCCCTGCGCGCCGCGCGTGTGGGACGAGGCCCATGGACGCCGGGTGGGCGGGTCCGGGTACACGGCGCGGGTGATCGGGGTGACCGAGCACGGCCGGCGTCTGGCGGTGGAAGAAGCACGGGCCCGTGTGCCCCGCCAGTCCCGCTGGACCCCTTCTTTTACCCCCGCCCCCACTCACCCCAAGGTGCAGGAGGAGGGAAAGAAGAACTACACGGGGGACATACGGCGGGACAGCGTCGTACGGCCGAGCGGACGCACCCCCCGTCAAGCGGCGGCCGACGTGGAAATCGCACGCTGGGTCCGCCCCCGGGTCGGCTGGGTGCAGCGCGCCGGGCTGCGGCAGCTGGCGTTCGGGCTGCGCCCGCTGATCGACAGCGGGCTCGACGGCGAGGACATCGCCGCAACGCTGAGCACCTGGTCCTGGGGATGGGGCGAGTGGCGGCCCCAGCGCCCGGCCGCCTACATCCTGGCGCGCGCCGCCGGGTACCAGCAGCCCGGGCCGGGCACGGAAGCACAGTTCGCCGCGCAGACCGGAGCGGCCTGCGTCCGCGGACCGCAGTCACCGTCGGCACGGGCAGCGTGGGAGCTCGCGGTGCGTACCGTCCGGGAGCGGGCCTCCCACCCGGAGCAGGAGCAGCAGGCACTGCCCGTCGCGCTGCTCGGGTTCCCGCACAGCGAGCGGCAGTGGCGGAACCAGGAGGAGCAGCAGATCCGGGACGTGATCCTGGCTTCGCTGGAAGAGGCCGCAGCCGCCTCCCGGGCGCGGCGCCGGGCCGGGAAGGACTTCGGGTGCTGGCTGGCCGAGGTCGAGCGGGAGGAGTTCGGTTCCTGGCGGCGGTCCGGGACTTCGGGATCGCGGGTGGGGCTCGCGGGGGCGTAGGTGGATACGCCTCTTGCGCAGAGGCGGCACTGAGTGCGGCCAGCTCCGGGGTGCTGTTCATGAAGATCCGCTCCCAGCGCGAGCCCCTTCCATAGGCCGACCTGGGATGGCCGCCCCCGGCGGCCGGAGTGGCTACACGGTCCGCGTCGACGCGGACGGTCAAGCAGCTCCTCCGTGTCATACAACCCGCGTCCACAGGCGTCTGATCCGGCGCCCCCGGCGCCCGTCCGAGCTCGCGGTAAGTGCGAGTACGGGATGCTGACCTGCGCTGGTAAGCCGGATGTCGCCCGTGACGATGTGGTGAGTGCGGTCGCTCACCGGGGCGGGATCCTGCAAAGGACCAACTACGGCGCCGTTGCATCCGAGCGGTGATCCCGCAGCCAGTCGACCAGTTGCGAACCGCAAGCGATAACGAGTTGCCTAGACCCATCCCTCGTCGAGGTAGATCGTCCAGGTGTCTCTCACTGCCCTGTTCAGTTCAACCAAGGACGCAACGTTCGCGATGACGGCCGGCGCGTCGGAGAGCCGCAACGGCGAGTCCGGGACCCCGTGCCGGGTGTAGGTCGGCAACTCGCCGCTACAGCCAAAGCCGTGGAGCGGGAGGGGACCACGGTTGAACCATGCGGGGCGGTGTTCCTCGGCCCACGCGGCTGCGGCGTCGACGCGGTCCATATGCGCCAGCAGGTGCTCAGGGGCGGGCCCGCCGCTGAACTGCACGAGGAAGCCCTCGGCGTCGACGGCCCACCAGTCCCATGTGAACCCAGGTCGAGGATGCCGCAGGATCGTCGCCATGCCGCCACCGTATCTGGGCCGGAACAAGGCTGGTGAAGATGCCCGCAGGAAACGGCCTAGGTGTGTTGTCCCGGGACGTTGGTGACGGGTGACACGCCCGTGGTGGGTGCTTGAACGAGGTGAGGGCCTTCTGGCTCGGTGTGGATTGCGACATCTACCGCCGAGTGCAGGAGGCCCTCGTGATCCACCGTAACGCCCCGTTGACGCCGACCGGTCGGCTGCGTCTGGCCAGGTGTGTCGTCGAGGACGGCTGGCCGGTACGCAGGGCGGCCGAGCGCTTCCAGGTCAGCCACACCACCGCCGCCCGCTGGGCCGGCCGCTACCGCCGGCACGGCGAGACGGGCATGTACGACCGCTCCAGCCGCCCTGCCCGCTGCCCCTGGCAGACACCGCCTCATAAGGAGGCCCGCGTGCTTCGGATGCGGCGCGAGCACCGGATCGGCCCGCTGCGCCTGGCCGCACGGACCGGCGTCGCCGCCTCCACCGCCCACCGCATCCTCCAACGTCACGACTCGCCCGCCCTGGCCGTCCTCGACCGGGCCACCGGTGAACCCGTCCGCCGCTACGAGCGCTCCCGCCCCGGCGAGCTGATCCACGTCGACGTCAAGAAACTCGGCCGCATCCCCGACGGCGGCGGCCACAAAGTCCTCGGCCGGGCCGCGGGCAGCCCGAACAAGGACCGTCGCCACGGCATGGGATACGCCTACCTCCACACCGCGCTCGATGACCACTCCCGCCTGGCCTACACCGAAGACCTGCCCGACGAGACGGCCCCGACTTGCGCGGACTTCCTCCAACGGGCCACGGCATGGTTCGCCCGACAAGGCGTCACCGTCGAACGTGTCCTGACCGACAACGCCTGGGCCTACACCAAGAACACCTGGCGCCAGACCTGCCACGAGCTGGGCATCTCTCCCCGCTGGACGCGACCATGGCGCCCACAGACCAACGGCAAGGTCGAACGCTTCCACCGCACCCTGCTCGACGAATGGGCCTACCACCAGCCCTATACCTCAGACGCCCAGCGACAGGCAGCCTTCCCCGACTGGCTGGACTGGTACAACTACCACCGACCCCACACCGGAATCAGCGGCCACACCCCAGCCAGCCGCATCACCAACCTCCCCGAACAACACACCTAGGCCCCGATGGTCTTCAGGAAAGGGGCGTTTCGCTGTCCTTATGGCCGGGACGGTTTCGAGTCAGGTCGGCCTGGACCGTCGCTGAGCGGGACGCGAGCGTCTCGCCCGCACGTCTCTGACCTGCGGTGGTAGGTGCACGGGGCGGCTGTGGCGGCTCCGCTTACCACGGGGCCCGGGCGGCTTACCACGCGCCGGTGGTACTTACCACGCCGCTTACCCCGGGTTTTGTGATGTGCCTGTGACGGCATCGGGGTGCTGGTGGTAAGCGGGGCGGTAAGCGGCCGGGCGAATTCTGTGGGCATCGAAACCGCCTCTTCCACCAGGAGCACAGATGCCCACTCCCTTCCGGCGCCGGGAGCGCGATCCGGGGTCCGCTGAACCACCCGCGCAGTCCGTGCGGCCGGTGCGCTACCGCTCGGTGATGCTGTCTCAGTTGGCGGTGTATGCCGCGCTGGCCGCCGGCCCCGTCGCGCTGCTGGTGTCTTGCGCAGCCGACTCGGCCCCGGTGCGCAGCGCGCCGAAGGCCGCTGCGCAAAGCACGGTGCGCAGCGCGCCGGATCCGGGCGGCTACGCGGCGCTTTTCGTCGATTGCTGGTTGCGCAGTGCAGGTCAGGAGGGGGATCGCAGCCGAGCGCTGGAGTCGATGGCGCCCGGGGTGCGGATGCCGGAATGGGGCGACGAGGCCCCCCGGGTGGAGCGGGTCGGCGCGGTGCGCAGTCAGCCGGTGGGCGCGGGTGGGTGGTCGGTGACGGTCGCCGTGCAGACCTCTTCCCCGGAGCCGCGGTACTTCTCGGTGCCGGTGCGCAGTCAGCAGGCGGGCGGAGGTGCGCGGTTCACCGTATCGGCGGCCCCGGCGGAAGTGTCCGCCCCGAAGGCCGCGAAGCAGGCGCCGGACCCCTACAGCAAGAGCGTCAATGCCTCTTCTCCTCTGGCGGGCACGGTCGAGGACTTCCTGTCCTCTTACGTGGGCGGGTCCGGAGGCGCGGAGCGGTATCTGGCGCCGGGGGTGTCGCTGCCCGCGGTCGCCCCGTCCCCGTATGAGGAGGTGCGGGTGGAGTCGGTCACCGCCGCCTCGGGTGACGGTGAGGGCCGGGTCGGCAAGGACGGGGAGCGCGTCCGGGTGCGCGCCATGGTGACGGCGCGGGATGCGGACGGCGGGACGTGGCCGCTGGCGTACGCGCTGCGGCTGGTGGCGCGGGACGGCCGGTGGGAGGTCGGCGCGCTGGAGAGCGGGCTGGAGCATTCCTCCGGCAAGGGTGCGCAGGCCGCTGCGCAGTCTTCGGGTGTGGTGCGCAAAGCCGCCGCGGTCACGTCCCCCGGTGCGATGCGGACGGGGTGGTGAACCCCATGCAGGAGTATGTGCAGTTGGCCGGAGAGTTCGAGGACATCGGCGATCACCTGCTGGGCATGGGCACCGGTTGGGCCGAGGCCACGCTGAAGCTCGCGCTGCTCGTCGTGGTCGTCTACCAGATCTTCAAGAGGTTCAGCCTCAAGGCCGGGATCGGGGCCCTGCTGGGCCTGGTGATCTGCCTGTCGATCTACAACTCCCGCGAGGACCTGTCCGACGCCTTCAGCACAGAGCTGAACGGCGCGGACTCCCCCAGCACGGTCCAGGTCGAGACCCCCCGATCGGCAACAGCGCCGGGCTCCGTGGCTGAGCCCGTGGCGGGGAGGACGGCGTGACGGCCACGGCCGGGCGGGTGAGCCGCTCCTACACCAGGGCGCGCCACCTTCCGTGGGTGCTGGGCAAGATCGGGGACTGGACCATCTGGCTGGGCCCGTACAACGCGGCGCAGCTGCTGATCGCCTCCGTGGGTGCCTTCGTTCTGATCAAGACGTTCAGCCTCTGGTCGTGGATGGGGCCGGTGCCCGTGGTGGCCTGGGCGGGCGCGGTATGGGCCGCTCGGCGCACGCGGGTGGGCGGCCGGGTGCCCCTGTATGTGGCGCTGGGTCTGGTGAAGCTCGCGCTCCAGCCGCGCGCGGGCCGTATGGCCGGCCGGCCGGTACGGCCGGCGCGGGCGCGGGTGCTGCACGGCGGTTTCCACGTCATCGACACCCGCGCTCAAAACACCGGTGGACCTGCGCAGGAGGAGGCGGCCAACGTCGTCCCCGCTCCGCGCGCAGGGCCCCGGCCGGTCCGCGAGAGCAGGCGGGCTGCTGCCCCTTCGGCGCCCCGGCCCGCTGTGGAAGCGCCTGCCCCGACCGCTTTGCAGCGGCTGATGGCGCAGCGCGGCGCCGTCGCCTCCCCAACAACTCCCGAAGCCGTAGCGAACGAATGGAGGGCGTGATGCGGGTCGCGATCCGTCATCTGGTCGACCACCTGATGTGGTCCGCCGCTGGGCCGGTATGGGCGGTATGGCGCCTGGAGCCGCAAGGCGCCCGCTACATGGGGCGCCAGCAGCGGGACGAACTGCTCAACCGGCTCACCACCTTGGTGCGCTCGCTGCCGCGCACCGCACGCCTGTACAGCCTGTGCGCCCAGCTGGATGCGGGCGAGGTCGTCGGACGGATGTTGGAAGGCGTCGACTTGGAGGAGCGCCCTCATTGGGCGGACATCGCCAGCGCGCAGCTGGATCTGCTCGACGGCCTGGAGATGCACCAGCGCACCTGGTGGCTGACGGTTCCTTTGGACCAGCCGGGGCGCCGCGCGGACATCTCGGCCGCGCTGGGCGGGGTGTGGGCGGACATCTCGGCGCTGTTGGGCCTGCGTCCCGCTCCGGTGCCGGAAGAGGAGGTGGACTCCTTCCGTAGCCGGGCGGCGCAGATCGAGGCGGAGATCGCCTCCACGGTCCCGATGCGTCCGGCCCGCCCCGCCGAGATCATCTGGATGCACCAGCACGCCGTGCACCGCGGGCTGGAGGAGCCGCTGCTGGTGGAGGCGTCCGCGAGCGAGGCCGGGGGCGGCCGGGTGCTGGGCTCGGTGCTGCGCACCCCCAGCTACCAGGACCTGGGACAGGTCCGCGTCCTGGAGGGCGGCGGCCGGGACCAGGACGGCGACAAGCAGCAGCCGGCGCGCGGCAAGAAGCGGCGCAGGGCGACGCCGTCGCCGGTGCGGCGCACCTGGCTTCAGGTCGAGTCGGCGGCGGGCACCGGCTACCAGGCGCACCTTCCGCTGACCGAGATGCCGCGCGCGGTCGCAGCCGAGAATGCGGATCTGCTGGCCCGTCTGGAAGAGCTGCCCTTCCCCGTGGACTTCGTGTGCGACCTGAAGATGATCAGCACCGAGGAAGTCAAGGAGCAGGTCAAGCGGAAGAAGCGCGAGCTGGCCGACCAGGCGGACCAGTACGCGGCGCACACGGCGACCGGCTTGCCCGAGGAGATGCACGACGCGGCCGATGACTTGGGGGAACTGGACTCCCGGGCCTCTCAGTCGACCGTCGAGGTGGAGGTCCAGGCCGTCACGGTGCTGACGGTGTGGGGCCCGGATCCGCAGGTGTGCGACAAGCGGGCCGGGATGCTCAGCAAGCGCGTACGGGGCGCCAACTACCGCCTGGCCCGTCCCGCCGGGGAGCAGGAGGAACTGCTGGCCTTGTCTCTGCCCGGCACGCCCACCCCGCCCAAGACGACGCAGTACGTGCAAAACCAGCTCGGCGAGGACTGGGTATTGGGCGGCGCGCTGGTCGGAGGCGGCTTCGGAGACGCCCGCGGCCAGATGATCGGTGTCAGCCAGGATGCCGGGACGGTGCGGCCGGTGCTGCTGGACGTCGCGCTGAGCGTGCTGGAGAACTTCAGCGCCTCCCTCGGCGTCGCCGGCGACCTGGGGGCGGGCAAGTCCGTGCTCCTCAAGCTGATCACCGCCGGGCTGGTGGACCGCGGCAGCCGGGCGATCGTCATCGACCGCACCCCGGTGCGCGAGTGGGCGCACTTCGCCAGGACCGCGGCGCCGGGCCGCTCTCAGGTGGTCGACGCCGGCCAGGCGCGAATGTCGCTGGATCCGCTGCGGGTCTTCCCCCCGGCCACCGCCGCCCACTACGCCCTGTCGTATCTGACGCTTCAGCTGGGCATCGGGCCGCTGACCGCGCAGGGCGCCGTCCTCAAGAGCGCGATCAACATGGCGCAGGCATCGGCGGCGCCGTCGATGGCGGCCGTCATCGCCGCGCTGGAGGACATGGCCGACGAGGGCGCCACCCGTGGCCAAGAGGCCGCGATGCTCCGCGATCTGCTGACCATGGTCTCCGAAGAGCCGCTGGCCGCCGCGGTCTTCGACCCTGAGCTGCCGCCGATCTCGCTGAACGCGGACATGGGCGCCGACTGGGTCGTCATCACCACCGCAGGTCTCACGCTGCCGCCCCGCGAAGCGGTGTCCAACCCGGAGCTGATGCGCAGCCAGCCGACCGAGGCTCTGATCGGCCGGGCGGTGCTGTATCTGCTGGCGGCGCTCGCGCGGCAGGTGGCCTTCGAGGACCCCGAACGGTTCTGCCTGATCACTTTGGACGAGTGCTACTGGCTCACCTCCAGCGCCGAGGGCCTGGCGCTGGTGCACGAGGTGGTGCACGACGGGCGCAAGCACGGCGCCGGAATGGCCCTGGGCGGGCACAACGTGGAAGAGCTGGGCAGTGACGGGATCCGGGGCCTGCTGGCCCACCGCTTCCTTGCCCGCACCGCGGATGAGCGTCTTGCCGCGCGGGGGCTGGAGTTCCTCGGGCTGCCGGGGGACAACGAGACGCTGCTGCGGACGGTGACGAGCGACCTGTCGCCGGCCGGTGATGCCCGCCGGGCCGGGGAGATGCTGGTGCGCGATCCGCGGATGCGGGTGGGCCGCATGCAGGTGGTCGTACCGCCCGAGCCCCGTATCGAACGCGGCATCTTCACCACCCCCGGCGACCTCTCGGCCGGGCCCCGGCCCCGCACGGACAACAAAGAGCCGGTCACCGCCCAGCAGGCCCGCGGGCTGCTGGCCGACACCGAACAAGATCCCGAGCCCGCCGGGGAGTGGCGCTGATGAACAGGATGAACAGCTCGACGTTCACCGCTCCGTGGCGCAGGCCGGCTGCGGCCGTGTGCGTGGCCGTGGTCCTGGCCGCCGCGAGCCTTCTGGTGTGGCTCGCGGCTGCCGGTGACGGATCCTGGCTGCTGCCGCGCACCGGAAAGGCGTTCACCGCTGAGCACACCGGAGCCCAGCGCTCCCTGTCGGACGACGCCGGTGACCCGTGTGACCTGGTCGTGGGCCCCGCCCGCAGCCTGTGCCACAAGGACGACGATGCCGCCGGGACCGAAGCGAAGGACACTCCCGCGCCGGGCTCAGGCTCTGGCTCGGACGAGATGGGCGGCGAGAGCGCGCCCGGCCCGCCTGCGGAGGTGACCGTCCTCGGTCTGAGCGCGCTGGGACTGGGCGGCGTGTGGATGCTCGCGCAGAGGAGGCCGCGGTGAAGCGCGGCAGCCGGGCCACGCTGGTCGTGCTCGTCGGGGCGGTGGGCCTCCTGGCCGCCTCGGCCGCCCCGGCCTCGGCCGGCGAGCGGACGCTGGCTGCCGGGGACGACGGCGGCGGGCTGCTGGCCCCCTGGAATGTGAAGACACCCGAGGGGGAGCGCCTGGAGGACTACGAGCTGACCGGCGGCGGTGACGGGCTGGGCGACAGCGCCATGCGGTTTCTGCTCAGCGGCGTCTTCGCGCTGGCGCGGACGCTGGTGGGTGCGTGCTGCTGGCTGGTGGACTGGGCCTACCGCTTCCCCATCGTCGACAAGCTGGCATCGCCCGCCCAGCAGGTATCCGACGCGTACCGGGACCGCATAGTCGAGCCCCTCGGGCTCGTACCTCTTTTCCTGGCGTGGGCGTTCGTCTTCGGCCTGGTGCTGGCCATGCGGGGGCGCGTGGGGCAGGGCGCGGGCGAGATCCTGCTGACCTTGCTGATCTGTGCCATTTCCGCCTCCACGCTGGTGCGCCCCGACTACCTGCTCGGCTACGAAGGGCCCGTCCAGCAAGTCCAGCGGGCCGCTCTGGAAGGCGCCGTGATCACCTCGAAGGCCGACGGCGAGCCCAAGAAGGAGGACAAGAACGATCCGTGCGCACTGGTGGTGGGCGGCGCCCGCGAGATCTGCGAGAAGAGCCCGGAGACCGCGAAGCAGAGGCAGCAGACGGCCAGGGCGGCCGAGGAGGCCAAGGCCAAGAAGCGGGCACGCACATGCGAGGTGGTGGTCGGACCCGCGCGGCAGGCGTGCCTGAACGACAAGCGGCCCCCGGCCGCTGAGGATGTCTCCCGCCCCATCACCCGCACCCTGACCGACGTGCTCGTGGTGCAGCCGTACCAGCTCCTGCAATGGGGGCGCACCTTCGACAAGGGCAAGGACGGAGCGGACTACAAGGCGTACCGGGCGACCGTCGGCTACCAGAAGCCGCACAGCGACGACTGCGACATGGTCGCCGGCCCGCTCAAGGAGTACTGCAACTCCAGCGGCGGGAGCGTGGAAAGCGGCGCCCCGCAGCGCAAGATCATGAAGCAGCGGGGTGACGAGGGCAAGGTCGCCGCCCATTACAACGAGACCCTGAGCTGGAACCGGGTGTGGGGCGCGGTTCTGGTCCTGCTGGCCGCGGTCATCTTCGGCCTGCTCATCCTGGCCATGGTGGTCGCCCTGATCGCGGCGCAGTTCGCCGCTGTGGTGGCCGCGGCCATGGGTCTGCTCGCCCTGGCGTGGGCGGTCTTGCCCGGACCGAACCGGGGAGCGGCGTGGAAGTGGCTGGGTATCTTCGCCGCGGTCTCGGTGACCTTGTTCGGGATCGCTGTGTTCATCCCCTTCCTGGGGATCGCCTGCAAAGCGGTGCTGACCGGCGGCCAGGAGACGGTGGTCGTGGAGCGTCTCTTCCTCCTCGACGGGATCGCACTGGCCGGGCTGGTCGGCCACCGGTGGATGCTGAGTCAGGCATCGAGCATGGGCAGCCGGTTCGCCCTGCGGATGCGGTACGCCCGCATCGGCGGCAGCCACCTGATGGGAGAGCAGGCCGCGGCGACCGGGATGGCGCTCGCTTCCCTGGGCGTGGGCCATGGCGGCGGCGGGGCCTCGGTGTTGGGCGGCGGCATGAGCCTGGGCCGGGGTCTTTCGGGCCCGCTGGGCGACTTCCAGCAGCGGCGTGCCAAGTTGTCGGCGGGAGTCGCGGCGCTGGCCGACGGCGGAGGAGCTGTCGGACATCCGGGCGCCTTCCTGGGCCAGGCGCGCGCCGAAGCACGCCGCGCGCTGGCGCCCGTGAGCGTGCCCTTGCAAGCCGCCCGTCACGCGTGGATCGGGAAGCCCCCGCCCGAAGACGGCCTCGGTGGCGGAAGCCGGGGGCCGGGCGCGGGCGGCCCCGGTGGCCCGGCAGGTCGTGGAGGGCCCGGCCGTTTTGGCGGAGGCGGTGGTCCCGCAGGCCACGGTCCCGGCGCCGGGCCGCAGGGTGGCGGTGGGGTCCGCACGGTGATCGACGGAAGGACCGGGGAGATCCTCTCGGAGTCCGAGGAGCAGTCCGGCGGGCCGGCCGAGGAAGAGTACGAGCAGTGGAAGCCGGCCGGACAGCGGTTGCAGGAGCGGATGTCCCGGACACGGGGCGGCCGGGTCGTTCTGGGGGCGGGCAAGGTGGCCTGGCACTCGACGGTGGGGCTGCCGGCGGCAGTCGAGCGCAGCCGGGGCAAGGGCAGCGAGTACACGCGCCGGGTCAAGCGGCATGTCGAGCACTACTCCGGCGTCGCCGAGCACTGGCGAAGGGACAGCGGTGCCGGGGCGCGGCGGATGGCGGAGGGCGCCCGCCGGGTGACCGCGCCGGTCCGCGAGGCCGACCAGTGGCTGGCCAGCCCGGCGCCCCGCCCGCGGCCGGAGCGGCCGAACGTCTACCACTACCGGGACGGCGAGTTCGGCTACCAGGCCCCTGGCTCCCGGCGGCGGGTCGAAAGGGACGGTGACCACTCGTGAAGCGGCTACGCCGGTGGGGGTGCATGACGGTGCTGGGAGCGCTGGTGTTCGTGGTGCTTCCGCTGGGCGTCATGGCGGCGGCCTCCCGCCAGAACCCGGACGAGCTCGCGGGGCAGATCGCCGCGGTCTCGGGTGTGCCCGCGCCCATGCTGGCTGCCTACCAGCAAGCCGCCCTCCAGTTCCATGAGCAGCGGCCCAAGGTCAAAGGGCTGGACTGGGCCATTCTGGCCGGGATCGCGAAGGTGGAGTCCGGGCACGCCGGCGGTCGACGCATCGGCGGCGACGGCACCTTGGCCGAGCCGATCCTGGGGCCGCGCCTGGTGGGCGATGGCACCGGCGGCAACACCAGCCGCCACGCCGACACCGACGGTGGCCGCTTCGACGGCGACGCCAGTGTCGAACGGGCGGTCGGCCCTTTCCAGTTCATGCCGGGCACCTGGGCGCACTCGGGCAAGGACGGCAACGGTGACGGCCGTAAGGACCCCCAGAACATCCACGACGCCGCGCTGTCGGCCGCCTGGTACCTGGGGGGCGACAGCCGGGACCTGTCCAAGCCCGGCCAGCTGCACGCGGCGCTGATGTCCTACAACCATTCCGAGGCGTACGTGCAGGAAGTGACCGGCTGGATCCGCCGCTACAGGTCCCTGGCCGCGCGCGCCGGACCGGGGGCGACGGTCAGCGGCGGCGCGGGCAAGGTGATCAAGGCGGCCCGCAAGGAGATCGGCACCCCGTACTCGTGGGGCGGCGGAAGTACGCAAGGGCCCAGCCGGGGAGTGTGCTGCTCCCCCGGCGGCAAATCCGGCACGTCCATCACGGGCTACGACTGCTCGGGCCTGACCCAGTACGCGTACGCGAAGGCCGGGGTGCGGCTGCCCCGACTGGCCTCCGATCAGGCATCGGTGGGCAAGCGCATCCCCCGCTCGAAAGGGGTGGGCGCACTGCGCCCGGGCGACCTGGTCTTCTTCGCCTACAACCCGTCCCGGGACTCCACCATTAACCATGTCGGGATCTACCTGGGGGGCGGGGAGATGCTCAACGCCCCCCGCCCGGGAGCGAAAGTGCGCACCGAGCAGGTGCGGAGTGACGGCTTCGCCGGAGGTGCACGGGTCCTATGAACCGCACCGATCCTTCCCCTCCCGGGGCCGGGCGCAGCCGTGCCCAGGTGGCGAGGCTGCTGGCCGCCGCCCTCGCGCTGGGGCTCCTGGGCATCTTCCTGGTCACCCGGCCCTCCTCGCCCCCGCAGCGGGAGGGTGGCGCAGAGCACCGCGGCAGCGTCGCGGAACCGAAGCGTGAGAGCGGCGCGGCCCGTGCCACATCGAATCCTTCACCGCGCCCCACTGCTCGCTCCCGCATCACCGGCGGCTCCCCGTCCGACGCGCCCGAAGCGTCCGAAGCGTCGGCTCCGGCCGACGGCGGCGGCCCGGGTCCGCTGCCGGTTCCCGGTGAAGGCCCCAGGGGTGACGCGGCGATTCAGCGGGGGCTCGCCCGCTCCTGGCCGGCCGATCTTTCCCCGCGCGCCGAGAAGCGGGCCGTGCGCTCAGCCTGGCGCGAGTGGCACTCCGACGTCACCGGCCAAGGGGGTGCTCAGGTTCACCACCGCTTTTCCCAGGTGCGGATGCAGGCGGGGATCGCGCGGCGCGCGAGCGGCGGGCGGATCCAGGTGCAGCTGGTGTGGGCCGGAACCGACCCCGAGGGCCGGCGCAGGGAAGGCCGCACCGTGCGGCTGCTGGCGCAGCGCCACAACCTCGACCACTGGAAGGTGTCGCGTGAGTGACCTGCTGTTCTCCCTGATCGAGGTGTCCGCCTCGACGGCCGCCTGGATCTACCAGCACGCCCTGGCCCTCACCCTGGCAGCAGCGGTGCTCCTCGCCGGTGCGGAGACGGTCTTGGCCCGCCTGGCCCGCATCGCCATCCGTAAGCGCACCCGCTTCCGGCTGGTGCCCGCCCGGAATTTCGACCCCGAGCCCGAGGAGCTGTGGCGCTCTGCGATGCAGTGGAGCACCGCGGCATCCGCCGGCCCGTGGTGGGCGCCGCGCCGGGCCCGCACGCTGCGCACCTGCCTGCGAGCGGACGGCACCACCAAGCGGGCGCTGGACTTCTACGTGGAAGCACCGTCTGCGGCCCGGCACCTGCTGACCACCAGTGCGATGTCCGGGATCCAGGTGGAGCCCGCTCCCAAACAGGTGAGCAAGGAGCTGCCCCATGTGGTGCGTGCCGAATTCACGATAAGGGGCCCTCAGGTGGCGCGTCTTCGGGAGGTGCCGCTGGTGCCGGACCCGCTCCAGCCGCTCGTCGACGCGGTGGGGACGCTGCGCACCGAGCTGGGCGAGAGCGTCGAGCTGTGTGTGGATCTCCAGCCGGTCCCGCCCTGGCAGTTGCGGCTGCGCCGCGGGCAGCGGATCGCCGAAGCGCGCGCGTTCGCGCGGCGTCAGGCCGAGCGGGATTCGCGGCAGGCTGCTCTCGCGTCGCTGTCCGAGGACTCCTTCCGTGCCGAGTTCGCCGACTTCATGCACGGCGATGGCGGCCGGCCCCGTCGGCGTGTGGCCCTCCCCGCCAAGGCCCAGCCGGTCGACCGGGCGAAGACGTTGGGCAAGCTGGCGGAGGGTACCGGCCTGGTGCGCGTGCAGATCCTGGCGCGGTGCACGGCGGCCCACGCCGGGCGGGCCGAACAGCGGATGCGGCACATCGGGGCGGCGTTGCAGGTCTTCGCCGGAGACGTCCGGATCACCCAGCGAGGCCGCCAGGTCGGCCCCTGGCGGCTGGACGCGAACCACAGGTGGCTGCGCTCCGCCTTCGACAGCCGCTGGAGCAGCGGGCTGATGACTGCCTCGCGCTCCGCGTGGCTGCATGCGACGGAGATTGCCGGGCTGCTCAAGCCGCCGACGCGGCACTGCCGCATGCCGCTGCGTCAACGCGACCTGCCCGTCTACACCCTGGGTGTGCCGGGGCTGATGCCGCACGGCTGGTACCGGGGGCCCGACGGCCGCGAGCGGCTGATCGCCACCCGGCTGGAGGAGACCCTGGTCTCCGTGCGGTCGGGCAAGACCGCCTACGGCAAGACCACGCAGGCCCTCACGCAGATGGTGGCGCTCGCGCACGACGGGGCCGGCGCCGGGGGGTTGTTCGTGGACCCGCACGGGGACGCGATGCGGGATGTCGCCCCGTTCCTGGCGCATCCGCACATCGGCAAACGCCTGTGGTACCTGGATTTGACCGGGACCGGCACCAACCCGCGCATCGGATCCTGGAACACGCTGGGGGTCGAGCGAGGTCAGGATCCCGAGCAGGTCGCGCACGCGGTGGTGGACGCCTTCGCGGACGTGCTGGGCTGGGCGGATGCCACCCATCCCCGGGCGCTGACGCTGATGACGAAGGCCGCCGAGGCCCTGGTGCGCCTCAACACCACGCTCGTGCGGGAGGGCAAGGAGCAGGCGCAGGCCACGCTCTTCCAGGTGGAGCCGCTGCTGACCGACACGGCATGGCGGCAGAAGGTGCTGGCCGCCGCCGGCCTGGACAAGGAGGCGGTGCGCTGGTGGCGCACCATCTTTCCCACGATCCCGCCGGATGCCTACGCCACGGTGCTCAACCCGATCGAGCGCCTGGGCCGCCGCAGCACGGTCCGGGCGTTCCTGGGCCGGCCGACCTCCAGCTACCACCTGAGGGAGGCCATGGACGAGGGAAAGCTGGTATGGGTGTGCCCCTCGGCGAGCGGGCCCACCGACCGGCTCGTGCTCTCGCTCCTCTTCCACGACCTGTACCGCACCGGTCTCGCACGGCGAGACACCCCGAGCCAGGAGCGGCGGCCCTTCCACACCTTCATCGATGAACTGCTGGCCATCGACGGAGCCGTCGGGCTGCTGGCCTCGGTGAGCGAGCAGCTGCGCAAGTTCGGCATCCGGCTGCACGGTATGACGCAGCTGTTGCAGCGGCTGAACGGATCCACCCGGCAGTCGATGCTCCAGAACGCCTCGGTGATCTCGTCGACGGCTGCCTCCTTCGAGGCTGCCACTGTGGTCGCCCGGGAGTGGGACGGGGCCGTGGAGCCTTCGGACCTGGCGGCGCTGGATCGCTTCGAGCACTTCATCTCGCTCACCCACCAGGGCCTGCAGGTTGGCCCGCTGCGCATCCGCGGTCCGAGGCCGGAGGAGATTTTCGCCGATGCCGCCCGCCCCCAGGACGTGGGCCAGTTGCGGCAGGCGGCCGACGCGAATCTCAAGGCGGCGCCAGTGCGGGACGCTCTGGCCGCCGTCGGAGAGCACACCGCCGCCGTCGCGGACGCGGTGCGGGCCGGGCCCGCGCAGCCGCCCGGCGAGGACGGCAGCACGGTAGAGCCCGAACTGACCTGAAGCCCCATCAACCCACCGGAGGAACGATGCCCATCTCACCACCCGCGCCCGGAAGACAGTGCCTTGCAATCAGTAATCGCAATTGCCGCGATTTGGGAGGCAAGGGACCGATGTGCAGCAGGAATATGCCAGTTGGCGGCGCGAGAGGTGGTGACGTCCCCGGTGCGTTGCGTAGCGTGACTCCAGCAACACGGGGTTCGTACCGCAGACCGCATCACCACAACCGCCGCGGCTACCTGACTGGACCGCTGGCCAGCGCCGTGCTCCGCCGTCGCCGGCGGAGCGCTGCCCTTGGGGAGGCATCGTGACACTCAGTCACCCACCGTATGTGCGCCGGTCGTACCGTGCGCTGGGCGCCCTCGCGCTGTCGCTCGCGCTGGCGGGTGGCTCAGCGGCGTGCGCGAAGGAAAAGAAGTCCGACGACGCCGACGACGTTCCCTCGAAACCGGCGCCCCTCACGCCGGGCGAGAGCGCTGCCTCCGGTAAGAGCGCTGATCCCGACCAGGCGGCCAAGGAGGAGGCGTTGAAGACCTACGGCGACTTCTGGGACGCCCAGGTCCAAGCGTATGCGAAGGGGTCGATGAAGGGCGCGGGCGTGGAGAAGTACGCCTACAAGGACGCTCTGGTGTTCGTCGACAACGGCGTGCGCTCGATGAAGGAGTACGGGACCCGGAAGACGGGCAAGCCCACGCACCGGGCCAAGGTCTCCAAGCTGACGCCGGAGAAGCCCGGCAAGGCGGCGACGGCCACCATCGTCGACTGCATGGACAGCTCGTCGTGGAAGACCGTCAAGCACGACTCGGGCAAGGTGGTTCCGCTGCCCTCGGGCCAGCCGAGCCGCTTCACCGTCACCACCAAGGCCGAAGACTGGGGGAAGCGCGGATGGAGGATGCTGGAAGTCACCCCGTCCCGGAGAACATGCTGAGGCGGCGCCTGCTGGCAGGGTGCTGCGCGGCCCTGGCGCTGGCGGGCACGGTGCAGCCGGACGCTCAGGCGCGGACACCTACGGCCGGGAAGATGTGCCAGGGCCACGACGCGTTCAACGTGGCGGTGTGCGCCGACACCCCGAGGAAGCCCGCGAGCAGCGACCGGGGCCCTGCTGCGGGAAAGGCGGGCGGCGGCAAGGCAAAGGCGGGTAAGCCCGCCCCCTGCCAGGTGGAGAAGATCGAGCAGCCGCCGGCCAACAGCGGTGTGTGGGAAGGGCACGACCCGAAGAAGGGCAACTTCTACTGGCGCACCTGCGACAAGGACTCGGACGCCGAGACACAGGGCGGGATGTTCTTCGCCGAGGACCCGCCCGGCAAGGTCACCGTCGACCCGGCGCAACTGGCCCGGCAGGCCATGGATGAGATGACGCTGCTCGGGCCGGAGATCGTCAGCCCGAAGGCGGGCGGCACCTACACGGTCGGCGTGCCGCTGTGGCTGCGGGCCGGGGCGGGCGAGACCCGCTGGGGGCCCAACACGGCGTCCGCGTCGGCGGGCGATGTGACGGTGACGGCCACGGCGAAGGTGTCCAAGGTCGTGTGGAAGATGGGCGACGGGAAGAGCGTCACCTGCACCACGCGCGGCGCGGCCTACAAGCGCGGCTACGGGCTGGCCAAGTCGCCCGATTGCGGCCACACCTACGCCACCACCTCGGCCCGCGCGGCCAAGCAGCGCTTCACCATCACCGCCACCGCGACCTGGAACGTGGAGTGGGAGGTCACCGGCGGCGGGGAGAGCGGCGCGCTCGACGAGGTCCGTGACTCCCAGGTGACCGTCCCGGTGGGCGAGGGCCAGGTCGTCGGCAGCAACTGAATCGTCAAGGACGCACATGTGTGAGGGGACAGGACCTTGAGCAAGACCACGGCCAGGCCGCCGGAGCACGCCCCCGGCATCCCGGCCCAGACAGCCGGAACGACGTCCGGGGTGACCGTTCCGAAGGCGTACAAGGCGCGGCGGCGCAGCCCCTGGCTGGCAACGTTGTCCGTGGCGCTGATCGCAGGGTGCGGGCTGGGCTTCGCGCTCATGCTCAACTCGGCTGGGGACCGTCAGCAGGTGGTCACCGTCGCCCGGGAGGTCCAGGCCGGTGAGAAGCTCACCGCCGGGGATCTGAGCACCACGCAGGTGGCCGTCGACCAGGGCCTCAAGCCGGTGCCGGCCGACCAGCAGGACGCTCTCGTGGGCCAGCGTGCGGCGGTCGGGCTCAAGGCCGGCTCCCTGCTGTCCCGCTCGCAGGTATCGCGCACCACGCTGGTGGCCAAGGGCGAGCAGGTGGTGCCGGTCGGCCTCAAGCCAGCCCTGGTGCACGCCTCCGGGCTGGCCCCCGGCCAGCGGGTGGAGGTCGTGCGCGTCCAGAAGGAGGGGAGCGAGCCCGCCCCGTCCGCGTCCGGGAAGCAGCCCGAGACCGATCAGGAGAGCGTGCCGGCCCGGGTCATCAAGGTCGGTGACGCCGAGGAGGGCAGCGGTACCCGCGTGGTCGACGTCGCCGTCCTCAAGGACGACGGCCCCAAGGTGCTGGGATGGTCGGCGAGCGAGACCGCGGCGCTCGCCCTGGACACCCCGGACGGCTCGTAATGGCGGTAGTAGCGCTCGCCGGGTGCCCCGGCTCCCCCGGCACCACCACGACCATGCTGGCGCTCCAGGCGGCGTGGCCGCTGCCAACGGGCCGCACGCTGATCGCGGCCGAGTGCGACCCCGACGGCGGCACAGTCCTCAGCGGCGCCCTGCAAGGACGGCTGGGCACCGGGTACGGGCTGGGGAACCTGACCATTCCCGGCCGCCGCGGTGCGCAGGACCTGCATACGGCGTTCTGGAGCGAACTGGTCGCCCTGGAGGACGAGCAGAACACGCAGCCCCGTCCCGGACGGGCGGTACTGCCCGGCTTCGCGAACCCGCTGAGCGAGGCCCCCGGCTTCGCGCCGGTATGGGGGCTGCTGGCCGACCAGTTCGCCGGGATCGAGTCCCATCAGCACGACGTCCTGGTCGACCTGGGCCGCTCGGGAGCCTTCGGCCCCTCAGCTGTGCTGGCCCGCCGGGCCGATGCGGTCGTACTCATCGCCCGCACCACCCTCCCCTCCTTGCAGGCCGCCGCCGTACGGCTGGAGGGACTACGCGAACAGGTCCGGCACCTGGGGCTCGTCCTCATCGAGGAGGAACACCCCGCCACCCATGCGCTGGCCGAGCTACGCAAGCAGCGCGGTCTTCAAGTACCGCTGGTGGGGACCTTGCCCTACGCGCCCAAGCAGGCGCGGTTCTTCTCGCACGGCGCGGCGCCCGAGCGGCGCTTCGAGCGCAGCCGGCTGATGCTCGCTGCCCGCCTGCTGGCCGAGGCCCTCGTCCAGCAGATGGCCGAGCGCCGGATCCAGCACAGCCGCCGCCTTGAGCAGGTGACCGGAAGGGGGTCGGTCAACCATGCGGGGTAGGCCAGTTGACCCGAACGCACCGCTGCGCCGCCCGGCACAGCCCCCGGGCGGGCCGGTGGCGCCACCACCGGCTGTGCAGCCGCCCCCGCCGGCGGGCCCTGCCCTGGGCGCTTCCCGCGTGCCCGCCGCACGGCCGCAGGCGGACCTGCCCCAGACGCTGGTGCGCGAGGCCGACGCCCAGGAGATCAAGCAGCGCGTCAGCCAGCACCTCGCTCAGGCCCGGAAAGACCATCCGCACATGACGCGGGCCGACCGGGAACAGCGCTGCCTGGGATGGATCAACGACGAAGTCGCCACGTGGTACGGGCGGGTGGCCGCCCAGCGCGGGACGGCTCCCAGCGGCGAGGAGGAGACCGCGCTCGCCCGCTACGTCTTCGACCTCCTCTTCCGCGCAGGCCGCCTCCAGCCGCTGCTGGATGACCCCCGCTTCGAGAACATCCACATCAACCGGTACGACCAGGTATGGGGCGACCTGGGCAGCGGCGAACTCGTGCGGCTGCCCCCGGTGGCCGGGTCGGATGAGGAGCTGCGCGAGCTCCTCCAGGACCTGGCCCGCAACACCAGCCACGGCCAGCAGGAGAAGATCTTTTCCCCGGAGGCCAAACCGGAGCTGGCGCTGCGGCTGGATGACGGCTCCCGCGTCCAGGCGTTCACCGGAGTCACGCCGTGGACGTGCGCGAACATCCGCAAGCACCGCCACCGGGACGTGACGCTGGAGAACATGGTCAAGCTGGGCCTGCTCGACCGGTCCCTGCAACAGTTCCTGGTCGCGGCCATCCACGCCGAGAAGAACCTGATGATCTCGGGCAAGGCCGGGTCGGGAAAGACCACGCTGCTGCGGGCGCTGATGCGCGAGTACGACCCGGACGAGCGCATCGCCACGCTGGAGAGCGAGTTCGAGCTGTTCGCCCACGAGAACGAGCACGCACGCCAGGTCATCGCCCTGGAAGGGCGGGAGGCCACCGGGGAGAGCACCGCTGATGGCCGCGCCGCCGGCGAGTACACCCTCCAGGATCTGATCGCCCCCTCACTGCGGATGGGCACCCAGCGCACCGTGGTCGGTGAGGTACGCGGCGCCGAGATCATCGCGATGATGCAGGCCCTGACCAGCGGTGAGGGCGGCAGCCTCTCGACCATCCACGCGCGCAGCCCCTACGGGGTCTTCGACCGGATCGCCGAGCTGTACGCGCTGTCCAGGGAGAACCTGTCGGAGACGCTGGCCTACCGGCAGATCCGTAACGGACTGGACTTCATCGTCCACATCGAAATGATCAACGAGCGGCGCAGCGGCGGCGGACGGCACCGCTACATCTCCCACGTTCTGGAGATCACCGGCGGGGAGAGCGCCGACGGGAAACCGGCCACCAACACCCTCTTCGGCCCTGACCAGGAGGCCGGGGAGGTGCGGGCGGTTCCCCTCATGTCGCCGGCCTGCGAGCTGGACCTGCTGCGCGCGGGCATGCCGCCCGAAGCGCTGGACCGGCCGGCATGGGAAGCTCCGCTCCCCCTGCGCTGGGGTGGTGCCCGGTGATGTTGTGGGGATTGTTGTACGGGCTCGGTGCCGGCGCGGGACTGATCGGACTGGTCCACGCCGTGTACGGAACGAGCCGGCCGGCCCGGCCTGGGCTGCTGCGCCGGTGGCAGGCCGCCCGGCGCACGGGGGCGGCGAGCCAGAACGCGCGGGCGCGCACCCGCGTCCAGCTGGGCTTGGCCGCAGCCGTGTTCGTGGTGGTGTGGCTGGCCACCGGAGTGTTCGTGCTGGCTGTGGTGGGCGCCTGCGCGCTCGCGGGTATCCCGTGGCTGCTCGCGCCGATCAAGCAGGCGGCGGTGCGCATCGACCAGTTGGAGGCGCTGGCGGAATGGACGCAGCGCCTGAGCAACGCACTGCGCGTGGGCAAGGGCCTGCTCCAGGCGATGAAGGACTCCCGCACCGGGTGCCCGGAGCCGATCGCGGGGCCGGTGGCGGACCTGGGTGAGCGGCTGGAGCTGCGGGTGGCACCGGAGACGGCGCTGCGTGCCTTCGCCGACGACATCGACGATGTGACGGGAGACCGGGTGGCGGCGGCGCTGATTCTCGCGGTGACCTCCGCGGGCCGGGGCCGCGGGCTGGCTGATTCCCTGGAGTTGTACGCGGTGGCCGTACGCGCGGAAGTCGCCAGCCGCCAGAAGATCGAAGCGCAGCGGAAGAAGTCCCGCACCACGCTGAAAATTCTGATCTACATCCTGCTGGGAGTGGTGGGCCTCGGCCTGATGATCCCGTCCTACACCGCTCCCTACGCCTCGCTGATGGGCCAGTTGGTCTTGGCGGTCGTCGCGCTGCTGCTGGCCGCCACGCTGGTGTGGGTCCGTCAGCTGTCGATCCCCTCATCTGCCCCCCGTCTCCTGATCGCGGACCCGCGCAGCGCCGTGCAGTTGCCCCCGCGCGTGGCCGAGGACGAGCCGGTGGGCGCAGGCGCCGGGGAGGTGCGGGTATGAACACGAGCGCGCTCGTGCTGGGGTGCGGCATGGGGTTGGGCCTGGCCCTCCTCGTGCGGGCTCTCATGCCCGCCCGTCCGGGACTGGGGCAGGTTCTTCAGCCCCCGTCCTCCCGCTCGGCGCGGGGCGCCTCGGGCGGCTATGACCGGGATGAGGTGTGGGGCCAGTGGGTGATGCGGCGCTTGTCGGGCGTGCCGGGCCTCAAGCTCCCTGTGCGGGAGCTGGAACTGCTCGGGACGTCCCCGGCCAAGCTGATCCTCAAGAAAGCGGCGCTGGCCGGCATGGGGTTCATGTGGCCGTGGCTCTTCCTGCTTCCCCCGATGCTCGTCGGCCTGCCAGTGCCGTTCTTCGTGCCCGGTGTCTTCGGTCTGGGGACGGCCGCGCTGGCGTGGATCGTGCCGGACCTGGAGGTGCGGGCGAAGGCCAAGCGGGCCCGCCGCGAATTCGCCTACGCGATGGCCGCCTACCTGGATTTGATCGCTCTCCAGCGGGGGGCGGACAGCGGACCGACCGAGGCCCTGGCGCGGACGGCGAAGGTTGCCGACGGGTGGGCCTTCCGCCGGGTGGATGAGGCGCTGATGCGCGCCCAGGTGGAGAAGATCCCGCCGTGGCAGGCGCTGCGCGAACTGACCCGGGAGCTGGATCTTCCGGCGCTGGATGATGTCGCCGACATCATGCGGCAATCCAGCCACGACGGGGCTGCGGTCGCCGACACCCTGCGCAAGCGCGCAGCGAGCCTGAGCACCCAGTTGCTGGAGGAGCAGACGGCCGAGGCGAACTCGGACAGCGAAAAGATGACGGCCCCGATCTCGGTTGTGGCCGTCCTGTTGATGTTCTTGATGGGATTCCCGGCCGTCCTGCGGATTTTGACCATCGGCGGCTAGGCGCCGCCGGAAAGAGGAGAGGAGTTACACGTGATCAACCGATTCGCCGTCAGCGTGACCATGCTGGCATTGGCTTTCACGGACAAGTGGGAGGCGGCACGCGCGGAGATGCAGGACCGCGCGGACGCCGGCGAGATCGCCGTGTCCACGGTCATCATCTGGGCTGCGGCCATCGGCGGCGCGATCGCCATCGCGGCTACCATCACCGCCGTCATCATGAAGGCCAACGGCAAACTGGAATCGGTCTTCTGACCATGCCGGGGGGAAGGTGCAGCGCGTGCCGCCGACGCTCGCTCAAGGCCGCCTTGAGGTCGGACCGGGGCGACATTGCGGTGACCACGGCGATCGTGCTGCCTTTGATGCTGGTGCTCGCGTGGCTCGGTATCCAGGCGATCACCTGGCACTGGGCTGCGGAGGCCGCGCTGACGGCGGCCCGGGAGGGAGCGCAGCGCGGCTCGGAGTACCAGGGGTCAGCGGCCGGAGGGGCACGCGAGGCCCAGGACCTGGTCGGGCGGCTGGCAGGAGACAACCTTCGCGGTGCGACGGTCTCGACCGCTGGGAGTTCGGCCACGCGTGTGCGCATCGAGGTGTCCGGGCTGGCGCCCTCGTTGGTGCCGGGTATGGACGGCCTGCGGGTGACCCAGTCGGCTTCCGCACCGGTGGAGCGGTGGACCAAGCAGGGGGAGGCCGGCCAGTGACAGCGTGGGTGGGCAGCAGGATCGACGCCCTGCGCGGGCGGGGCGCCGAGCGGGGAAGCGCGGCCGTCGAGGCGGCGATCCTCACTCCGGCCCTGGTGATGCTGGTGTGCCTCGCTCTGGCCGCCGGCCTGATAGTCCGGGCGGGCAGCGAAGTGGACGCGGCAGCCAAATCAGCATCGCGGGCCGCGTCCATCTCCCGTGATGCCGGGACGGCGAAACAGGCGGCCTTCTCGGCCGCACGGGAGTCCCTGTCCGGGCAGATCGCCTGCTCCTCGACACAGGTCTCGGCCGACACCTCGGCGCTGAACGTCCCCGTCGGGCAGGTCTCCAAGGTCACCGTCACGGTGCGCTGCACCGTCGACTACAGCGACCTGCTGCTGCCCGCCCCCGGCTCCAAGACCCTGACAGGCACGTGGACCAGCACCGTCGACCGCTTCCGCCAGCGGGGGAACTCATGAGCAGGAGGATGCCGCCCGTGCGGGAACAGGGCTGGCTGGAGTGGGGGGATCGGGGCGGGATCCCGGTCTTCGTGGCAGTGATGACCGCCTCGCTGCTCGCCTTGATGGGTGTGCTGATCGTGGACGGAGGCAGCACGATGCGCGCGGCGGCCAACGCTGACGCCCTGGCCCGCGAGGCGGCCCGGGCAGGCGGTCAGGCCGTCGACGAGGGCGACGCCGTCGAAGGAAGAGGACTGCGGGTGAAGCCGCCGGCAGCCCGCACAGCCGCCCAGGAGTACCTGCGCTCGGCGGGAAAGAGCGGCTCGGTGACCGTCTCCGAGGACGGCAAGCACATCCACATCCTCGTCCGCGACACCTACCAGTTCCGCTTCCTTCCCGGGTCCCGGACCGTGACCGGCGAGGGCGACGCCACCCTCCTGCATGGGGTAACTGAGCCGGAGAACTAGTCTTCCGGCCACCGTCGTTGACGAGAGAGAGCTGCCTGTGAGCACGCGCCGCACCACCAAGGTCCCCACACCCTCGCGCGGGCGCTCCAGTCTGGCCGTGGTGCGGGCGCTGGCGAGTGTGCTGGTCCTGCTGGCCGCGCTGGTAGGACTGCCGGTGCTGCTGGGCTGGGCCACCCCGCAGGTGTGGGAGGCCAGCCGTTCGGATCTGACGCACCTGCTGGACCGTCAGGACACCGGCGGCGCACTGCTGATGGTCCTGCTGGCCATCGGGTGGATCGCCTGGGCCCATTTCGCCGTCTCCGTCCTGGTGGAGACCGCCGCCCAGGTACGTGGCCGGGCAGCGCACCGCCGCCAGCTGCTCGGCCCCAGCCAGCGGCTCGCCGCACTGCTGGTGGGCAGCGTGCTGGTACTGCTGCCCACCAGCAGCGCTCTGGCCACCCCCGCCCTCGCGACGCCGGCAGCAGCCTCCCCCCATACCGGCCATGCCGACTCCCCCGCCGCCGCGCACGCCCAGCAGGCCAAGGCCAGTGCGGCGGACAGCTCGCGGACCTACACGGTGCGCGAGATGCGGCCGGCCGAGACGCTCGGCAGCATCGCCGAGCGGGAGCTGGGGTCCTTCGACGCCTGGCACGAGATCGCGGACGCCAACGACGGCCGCACGATGACCGACGGGTCCACCTTCGACGCCCGTTTCCTGCGCCCGGGGTGGAAACTGCTCCTGCCCGAGGCGCCGCCCGGCGAGCACACCGGCGGGCAAGAAGGGATGCGGCCCGCCGCCGCCCACAGCCCCAAGCCCGTTGCCGAGACCGCTGATGGCACCTACACGGTGCGGACCGGCGACAACCTCTCGGACATCTCCGAGAAAACCTACGGCGACCCGGGCCGCTACCCGGACATCGCCCGCGCGAACCAGGAGAAGGTGCCCGACCCGGACCTGATCTACCCCGGACAGAAGCTGACCCTCCCCGACGCGACCGAGTCTGCACCGCCGGCCGGGAACGGCGGTGAACCAGAGCAGCCGAAGCAGCGGCCGGGCCACGAGGCCGAGAAGCCGTCCCCGGACCGTGACGGCCCGCAAGCCGATCAGCCCGACCCCGGCAAGAGCGCACCCGCCGACCGGGACACCAAGCCGGACAAGAGCGAGGACAAGGACGAGCCCAGCAAGGACGACCGGGGCAAGGACCGGCAGGAGGCAGGGCAGCCCGCCCCGCAGCACACCCCGGCCCCGCACGCCTCCGAGACGGCCAAGCCCAGCACCGAGCGGCCCGCTCCCGCCTCTCCCCCGCAAACCCCCAAGGCCGGCCCCTCCCAGGATGCGAGCAGCGCCGGTGAGGAGCACTCCGGTGCCGTGAGCGCGCCGCACATCCTGGGAGCCGGGGCGCTGTTGGCCGCCGGGCTGTGCGGGGCCCTGGGCGTCAAGCGGATCCTCCAGCAGCGGCGCCGCCGCCCGGGAGAGACCATCGCCATCAAGGAACCGGCCGCGGCCGAGCAGCGCATGACGGCAGCGGGCGAGCCGGGCAGCGTCGAGCGGCTGGATACCGCCCTGCGGGCCCTGGCCCACCACACCGCTGCCTCCGGCACGGCCCTGCCGCAGCTGCGGGCCGCGCGGGTGACCTCCCGCAGCGTCCAGATCCTCCTCGACGACCCCGAACCCGCCGCCCCGCCAGCGCCGTTCGTGCCCGTGTCCGACGGCTGGTGGGAAGCAGGCCCGGACACGGCGCTGCCACCCGGCGAGCAGCTCGCCATGGTTCCCGCCCCCTACCCCGGGCTCGTCACGGCGGGCTCCGGCGAGAGCGGCGAGCACCTTCTGCTGCATCTGCCGCACGTACGCACTCTGCTGCTCGACGGCACCCCCCAGCGGGTACGGGAGGTGACCCGGGCCATCGCGCTGGACGCGGCCACGTGCGCCTGGAGCGACCACGCGGAGATCCTCACCGTCGGGCTCGGTGACGAGTTGCCCACGCTGCTGCCCAAGGGACGGCTGCGGGCGGTGCCGGATGTGGCCGCCGCCACCCGGGACCTGGGAGAGGTCCTGGTCGAAGCCCACCAGCGCGCGGCCGAGGACGACCCGGACGGGCCCCTGCCGTGGCTTCTGGTCTGCGCCGCACAGGCCGACCCGGACCAGGCGTGGGCGCTCGCCGATGCGCTGGCCGCGGCCCGGTCGGCTCCGGTCGCTCTGGTGCTGCCCGCCGAGGGCCTGACATCGGTGTTCCCCGAAGCCGAGCGCCTGGATGCCGGGCAGGACGGACCACAGGCGTGCACGGTGATCGGCCAGCCGCTGCGCCTCAACCGCGTCACTGACCAGGACTACGCCCAGCTCGTGGACAGCCTGCGCACCACCGAGGAGCCCGCCCACCCTGCCGAGGCGGAGTGGCAGCACGTTCCCGGCGCCGAGCCGCCCGCCACCGCCCCGCCGCCGGCCCCGCCTGCCCCGCCGTCCGTGGCTGTCGTACGGGGAGAAGCAGAGACCACCGCAGGAGAGGAGGCCGCTCCCTTCCCGGCCCTGCTCGCTGCGGTGAAGGACCCGGCCCACCTCCCCAAGACCCCGGCCCCCCGCAGGGACACAGAGCCCGCCATGGCCCTCCTCCACGACGAGGAAGACAGCGGTGCCCAGTTGCCCGGACAGGCCCCGGACGCCGAGCCGGATGCGCCGGAAGAGGACCCGGACGCACCCGAGATCCGGGTTCTGGGTCCGGTCGAGGTCACCGGTGTCGCCGCCTCGGGGCACGGCTACAAGCTGGCCGCGCTGGCAGCCTTGATCTATCTGCGCCCGGGGCGCGGCGCCGAGGAACTGTGCGAGGCGATGGACCCCAACCGCGCCTGGTCCAAGGCCACTTTGCAATCCCGCGTCAGCGAGCTGCGTGCCCGGCTGGGGACCAGTGCCGACGGCGGGCCCTACCTGCCGCGCGACCGCCAGCGCCTCTACCGCCTCTCCCCGCAGGTACGGTGCGACTGGACACGTTTCCAGGCCCTGGCCCGGCGCGGCCTGGCCCAAGGACCCGAGCACGGGCTGCCCGATCTGGAAGCCGCACTCGCTCTCGTGCGCGGCAGGCCCCTGTCCGGGCCCTCGGGCGCCGACCTGTCCTGGGCCGCGCCCCTCATCCAGGAGATGCTCTCCCGCGTCACCGACGTCGCCCACACGATCGCCACCTGGCGGCGCACCGGCCCCCACCCCGATCTGGCCGCCGCCCGGCACGCCGTCATCACCGCGCTCGCCGTCGATGACACAGCAGATGTGCTCTACCAGGACTGGATGCGGATCGAGGAAGCGAGCGGGAACCGCGCCGGGGTGTACCAGGCAGTCGAACAACTCCAGGCGGTCTGCCGACGCCTGGATGTCGAGATGCTGCCCGAGACGGAAGCCGTCGTCGACGACATCCTCTCTTCCGCCAAGCGGACCTCGGCATGACGCATACCGTGCCGCCCGCCCTCACTGCCCGAGGATCTGCCTTCCACCGAAACCGCCGGGCACACAGTTCAACGGTGACTGGAGGTTCCGCGTGACGCTTGTGATCAGCCCCGAGGTCACCGAGTACGTCGGCCAGCAGCACGCGGCCCGACTCCGCACACGAACCACACTCTTCACCTGCACGGATTGCGAGACGCCCGGCGATGTCCGGCACGAGGACGCAGCCGTAGTGGTCCGGGCGAGCCCGGAGCTGACATCGGTCACGATCGCGCACCAGCGGTGCTCGGCCTCCGAGGTCCGAATGTACGAAGCGGGCAGTCTTCGCCCGTCGGTCACGGAGCTGATCCCGCGAGCGATCGGCATCCCCTCACCCCGCGGTATCCGGCCCGCGCTCTTGCTCGCATTCGAGGCGGAGGTCACGCTGCTGGGAAGCGACGGACAAGAGACGAACCCGGTCGGGGAGGCGCTTCAGGCACAAGGGCTGCACCGCCTTCCGTCGCTCGGCAAGGCCCCCGCCCCCAGCCCGGGTTGGTTGATTCGGGTCGGCCCACGAGACGCGCTCCAGGTCAACGGACCCGACGGCCGCCACCTGGAAGACGGGCAGATGACCGTGCCGGAAGCATGGCGCGCCCTGGTGGCTCCGAGCGGACACGTGATGCTGCTGATGGGGCAGCTGGACGCGGAGACGCTATGGTCCGCCGCTCCCCAGTTCAGCGCCTTGGGCCGGGCAGTCTCGGAAGGGCGGCTGCTGGCCGGCTCGTGCCCGTCACCCTGCTGTAGCACCATCCTCTGCGTCGGGTCGAACTGGCGGTGGGGTCCTCAGAATGGCGCGTGGTGGTCAGTGCAGCGTCGTCGCCGCCGTGGCACGGACCATAGGTGGTGGCGTCCGCGCAAGTTCATCGTTTCTGGACGATTGCCACGGAGAGTTCGTCGTTCTTGTTGCTTGTCAAGAAGCCTCCCGTTCCCCGGCTCACGACGAGTGGCACCTGGGTGCCTTCTGGGAGTGCCTTGGGACGGCCCGAAGTAAGCGGCACCGCAACTGCTGTGGACTGTTCTTCGTCCGTGTCCTCGGCGGACGTGCCGCCGTATGCTGTGCCGTCGTCCTGGACGCTCAGGAGGACAAGCTTCTTGGTGTCGCTGTCTCCCGTAAGACAGATTCCTCGTTTCTCCTTGAGGTCGAAGGCCACCGACCCAGCTACCAGATAGCGCCCGTTGGGAGAGGTGGATGGCGGGGGTTCCGAGCCGCCGTCCCAGATGTTGCCTTCCGAGTAGCCGTCGTCGGTGCACGTCGTGCGCGCTTCGATGGCACCGGTCTCGGGATCGTGCACGGCGAAGACGGGATCCGAGCCGTCTCCCCCGAACCCGCTGTCGTCTTCTGTCCAGGAGGCGATCAGATGCTCATCCGTGGCTGCCAGCAGTTCCCCGCTCGTCTTCCCTCTCGGCGGGTGGTCTTCGCTGAACCAGCGATCTGGCACCCCGAACCCTTTCCCGCCATCCGTGCCTACCACGGGGCCGGCGCTCGTCAGGGCCCGGACCTTGCTGTCGAAGCACGCGCTGTCGTCGCACTGCTCCAGCAGCTTGTCGGCCTTCTCGTACGGTGTCACCTTGCCGGTCCGGATATTCGCTGCGGCGGTCTGGCCGCCCCAGGTGACGAGTACGCCGTGGCCGCCGTCACGGACCTCCAGCTCTTCGCTGAGTTTGACGTCGACGGGGACCGTGATCCTGCGCTCGGGCGTGGCGGCATTGCCTGAGGAGGTAGCCGGGAAGACCGAGAGCTGGACGACTTCCTGGCCGTCGTGCAGCTTGTCCTTGCCCTTCATACCGTGGCTCCAGACGACGACGTACTCGCGTCCGTCTTCCGTCACCGTAATCACGTCAGGTATCTCTGCCTTCTGGCCGGTGTCCGGATCACCGGCGGCGTTCTCCATCGGGGTCGGCGGGTTCCACGTCTTGCTGGACCAGCGCAGTCGCCCGGAGTCGAGGGCGCGGTTCTGGAGAACGTAACCATTGGGCCCGGTCAGCAGATAAGCGAGGGAATCCGACTTCACAGCCACCGTGACGGGTACCGAACCCGCATTGGGGGGACGCCCCTTCAGCGTTTGCTGCCAGCCCTGGGTGCCGTCGTAGTCGCTGGGCACCGAGAGCTTCTTGAGACGCTCCGGCGGCTGGTCCTGCTTGGCCGCCCCCTTATCGCCAGTACCTCCGCCTGACCCGCCACCATCAGAGGTCCCCGAGCACCCCACTGCCGCCGCAGCCAGCACTACGACACACGACAGCCATCTCACTCCACGCACCGGCGCCCCTCCCCTGTGGCTGACGTGACCATAACAGCACTGAGTGACCGAGCAAACACAGGGCCTGAGACGCAACGGCAGTCACACATGGACCTCGCCTGGCCCACACCGCACGCTCGTGAGCGTGAACGCCCCAGGCTGCACACGTGAATCAGAAGCCATACCCGCAGGCGCACCAACCGATAGGGGTCGGGCCCAGCGGCCATGATCGGACCGTGCCGCTGAAGCACGACCGCTCCTCCTTCTTGACCATGCCGTGGACCTTCGGCTGCTCCGAGGCGGCGGGCCGAGAGGAGTGCCTCAGACTCGCCGACGGGTGTTTCCACCGGACGGCTACAGAACCAGCCGTCCCCGAGTGGCAGCAGCTGCTGTGCGAGAGCGACACCTCACGGCCGCCCGGCTCGACCGGTCCGGACAGGAAGTCGCGTACATCGACACGAGCGAGTGGACTCTCCTCTGTTTTCGTGACACATCAAATGATCTTTCCGTTCACCGGTCCCGAGTGACTGATAAACGGAAGGTAGAACCATGAGGCGTTCGCGGATCGTCGCGGTCTTGGTCGGTGTACTCCTGGCCGGACTACTGGGAGGGGCCCCCGCAGAGGCGAAATCACGGCTCCACCACAACTGCCGACACACGACGTGTCTGGCCGTCTCGACCGACCCGCGCGGGCGCGGGGAGCGCCTCCTCTCGGTGGATATCCGCAAGCCCCGTCAGTCGCGGAGTCACGCGCGGGCCTGGAGCTACCGGAAGCCAGGCGGTCACGCTCACACCAGCAAGCGCGTCCGTGTCACCAACAATCGCGGTGTAGCCGTCGCGGCCTGGTACGGCGTCGACAAGCGGGT
Organism: Streptomyces sp. NBC_01775; assembly: GCF_035917675.1. Classification (NCBI taxonomy): domain Bacteria; kingdom Bacillati; phylum Actinomycetota; class Actinomycetes; order Kitasatosporales; family Streptomycetaceae; genus Streptomyces; species Streptomyces sp. NBC_01775. The sequence goes on from NZ_CP109105.1 coordinate 46,908, forward strand.
GCCCAACGGGACATGGGTGTGCGGGAAATTGGGCCGCACGAAGGTGTGCACAAAGATCTGAAGCGACACCCTCAGTGGGGAAATGCCGGTCAGTCGCCATACGGGTTTCCTTCCGGATCAGTTGGGGCTCTGCGGGAGACGAGATGGCAGGCGTCGCTGTCCCGCAGAAGGCGTCGACCTCGCCCTGGAGGGCCTAGGCCAGGCGGCTGGAGGCGACAGCGGAGCGGGCGAGGATGCCGTGGAGGCGCCGGACGAAGGTGTCCAGCCGCATCTCCGGGGGGATGGCGAGCACCGGACGCACGGTGGGACGGTGGCGCTGCATCCCCCAGTGTCCGTGGCGCTGGCACGGTCTCCGGAGCATGAGCTTCGGATCTCTCGCCCATAGCCTCGCTGTCTAGTCTCGGGTGGCGCCTTCGGGCCACACGACGGTTACGGGCACACCGTTTCGCCGGGCGTAGTCGACCGCGTCGGCTGTTCCTCCATACCCGCGGGCGGGCTTGCCGTCCCATACCGCGAGGAGTTCGTCTGCCAGGCCGATGAGGATCTCGCTGCCGGCTTGGTGGGCTTCTGCGTTGGACTCGGTCAGACCGGTCTCGTGCACGTCGCTGGCCTGGTGAATGAGCCGGTCGTAGACCGGGTGGTGGGAGGTGGGCAGGCCTTCTCGGTAGGTGCTGGCGGGGATGATGACTTCGAGGCTTCCACTGTGGCCCAGGACTTCCTCGGCGAACCAGCTGTCGGGACCGTCAGCGATGCAGGAGAGTCCGACGAGCCCCTGCTCAGCACGCCTTCCGAGCTCGGCTCGAAGAGCTTCGCGGACAAGCCGTGCTGTCCTGTCGGGGAGCCCTCGGTGCCCCGTGATTCCCAGTCGCATGTCTGCCTCCGCGTGGTCATAGATAGATGCCGTACAGCTTGTCGTCGAAATCGCGCACGATTTTGGGCGGCGTGGGCGAGGTGTAGGAGCGGCGCAGCGCGCGCGCTCGCTCCACGATGCGCCCCGAGCGGTAGCGCACGCCGGTTTCCACGGCCTTGGTCGCCAGGGCGAATGCGCCGTCCAGTCGGCCGGATGCGAGATGTGCTGAGGCCAGGTCGAGGACGTAGAGGGCCCGCTGCTTGTCGTGGCCTGAGGTGAGCACGGGGGCCGCATCGTCTTGGGACGCGAAAACCCATTCCGGGTGGCCGAGTCGGGCACCGCATGCGAGTCGGCTGGCGGCGACCTTGCTGCCCGTGAACGGGAAGACCCAGGGCCAGGGCGGTGTGTCATCGGTGGGGATACGGGTGGCTCTTTCCTCCGCGCACCTGAGCGCCTGGTCTGCGGCCGGCCGGTCTCCGGCAGCCGCATGTGCGAGGGCCGCGATGGTGAACAGCCACGCATCGGCCACCGCTGGTGGCGTGTGGCCGAGCTGCCGCCGCGCGGAACGGACGTGCGCCAGACCTTGGGCGGCGTTGCCTGCGTGGGCTTCGAACTGGGCGAGGCTGCCGATCTGGTAGGCCCCCAGCAGTTTGTTCCCCGAACTGCGTGCTGCGCGAATCGCTGTCCCGTACCAGGTTCGGGCGGAGCCGTAGTCCCCCATGTCCCACGAGAGCCAGCCGGCCAAGCTGGCTGCCTCACTCGCGGCGGATGCGAGACGAGCACGCTGTGTTCTGTCCTCGGTCTCGCTCGCGACGGTCTGTGCCAGGCGCAGGTGCGCGAGTACCGGCTCCGCCAACTGACGCGAGGGCGTGATTGCGTCCATGCGCCGGAAGGCTGTCGTAGCGAGTCGAAGCGCGGCAGCCTGGCCACTCTCGGCAGCTCGCGCCGATCGGGTGTCGAGTGCTGCGAGCGCGGGCGCGGTGGCCACTGCTGCGGCACCCGCGAAAAAATTGCGCCGTTCCACTTCGGATCCATCCGTGCATGTGGCATTGACCGCTACGTGGTCAGCGAGACCCACTAGCCGCGGCGGGATCTCAAGGTGTGTGGCGGCCCGTGCCAGGCGGGTCATGTCGTAGGGGGCTGCGGCTCCTTGTCCCTCCAACCGAGAGATAGCGGACTGGCTCGTCCCACAGGCTTGTCCGAGCTGTCTCTGGGAGATGCCCGTCTGCTCACGGGCGAGTTGGATCACGCGCCCGTAGTCACCGACCCGGGACGCCTCCGTGAGGGCTGTCCACTGCATTGGCTCCCCTGACCGTTGATACAGGTTGGTCCTCTTCGTCCCACCGCCGGTATGCATCTGGCGAATACCGGTATGCAGGAAACGAGTTGTCCCTGGTCCTCCAAGGATGCCGCGCAGTTGAGTCTGCGTACTACCTGTAATCAGGGAGGGACCCAGGATGACCAACAAGGAACGCGCTCCCGTCTGCTTCGACCGCGCCAGGCCGACGCCGAACCGAGTCTGAGGCTGGGGCGTGAGCATCATGGCGAATACGAAGAAGATCACGGACAGACCGTTCAGCTCGTACCTCTTGGAGACCCCACCGTCCGGTCCTTGCAGGAACAAGGGGTACAGGTACGTGAGCGCCCAATCGTCTGCGATCGGCGCTCCGGCATACACGGAATCGTTGCCCCGTCTCCCGGAGTCCGCCAGTCTCGCCAGGCGGCTGGCCACCCACGCGCTCGCGGTCTGGCGTCTCGATCTGCTCGCCGAGTCTGCGGAACTCGTGGTGACCGAATTCGTGGCGAACGCCGCTGACCACGCGCGAGGCGCCTTGATCCGGGTCACGTTCACCAGGCTCACCCCCCAGCGCGTGCGGGTGGCCGTGATCGACATGTCCCGCGCCCTGCCGACGCGCCGGGTCACCAGCCTGGAGGACATAGACGGCCGCGGTCTCGCGCTGGTCGAGGCGCTGTCGGCTAAGTGGGGCACCGACCGTTTCGGCTGGGGCAAGCGGGTGTGGTCGGAGCTGGAGGCGCTGGAGGACGAGCGCAATGGCACCTGATCCGACTGTGCCCCGCACCGTCCGCGCAGCGAGCGTCGAGACCGGTCCGTGCTCACGCTGCGGAGGCCTCCGGCACGTGCAGCCCCACACCGGTTGGCGGGCCCTGATTTTCGGCCGCTGCACCTGCACCCCCACCCCGACCGAGGACACATGACCGAGCACCGATACAACCCGCACCGGTCCCTCATGCGCGTCCTGGCCAGAGCCATGGGCTCCCACGGGAGTGTTCCTCTCGCGCTCCGGTCCGAATTCGTGACCGCCGCGTGGAAATCCACCCCGAGGCCAGAGCGCGCCCGCATGCTCGCCGACCTGGCCGAAGACTGCCACCCCGATGCCGAACTGACCGCCCTCTACCCACGGCGACTGCGCCGGGAAGCCCGCGCCCACGCACGCAAGACCCCCGTCAGCCGCTACGAAGTGGACCCCCAAAACCTCCCTGACCTGACAGCTCAGTTGGGCGCAGCCCTGGAACTGGTGGCCGCCCGATCCCCGGCGGTGGAGCTGTGACCCGGGCCGAGGAGCGCGGGTCAGGGACAGGTGACAGCCCACCACGCGCAGGTGACCCTGTACCCCAGGCCAGCCCACCCCCGCCCCTTCCTCCTCTGCTGCTCGACCTGGCGGAGTGCGTAGGCATCTGGCTGGGACGGCAGTCCTGGTACTCCCTCCGGCGCCTGAACCTGCGTGCACCGGCCCACCGCCAGGCTCCGGCCTCTCCACTGGCGCACGCCTACCACCGCCTGCCCGAGCACACGCAGGAGCTGGAGACCCACACCGAGGAGGACGAGGGCGCGGTCGCCCTGGTGCGCCCCTACCTCCTTGTCCAGCAGCCCCGACGGGCCGAGCTGTTGCCCGGCCCGCGCCAGACCCGGCAAGGAGCAGCCGACCATGCCTGAAGCGACTTCCGTCCAGGCCCTCACCGTCACGGGCACCAGCATCAACACAGGCGACAGCATCAACGTGGGCGGCATCCCGCTGACCGTGATCGACGTGCGTGATGTGGCCGGCGGACGCAAACGGATCGAGTTCTGCGACGGCAACGTTTTCGTGCTCGGCCGCCACAAGACCATCAACATCGTCCGCAGCGTGCAGCTCGCCAACGCCCGACCACGCATCGTGCGATGGCCGGGCGAGACCCGACAGCGCCGGTAACCCGTGGCAACCCCGACACCCGGCCCCGACAACGGAGCAGCCCGGCGTACCGAACCGAGGCCCTGTCCGATGTGCGACCAGTACGGACACATGATCCGCGCCGCCGAGAACCGCGACGAGCGGACTCTCGCGCAGGTGCTCACCAACGGACTGGCTCAGCACCGAGCCAAGCACGCCAGCCAGCCGCGCCGTCTGGAGGCGGTGCCGCAACCCGACAAGGAGGAGGGCGAAGATGGATGACCGTCCGATCGGGTCCCCGCCCGGCACCCTGGCCATCATCGCGCACCTGATCGACACCCTGCCCGAGTACGGCAACACCCCGCAGGCCGCCGCCCGGGACCCCTACCTGCGCGCCCGGTGGGCCGACATGCACCAGCACGAGCGGCGCGCGGCCCTGCTGGAGACAGCCGTTGCAGCCCGCGACCCGGTCGGCGCCTCGTGGCGCGCCTCAGCCCGCTATGCCCGCCGCCTCCAGCGCCACGCCGCCCGACACCACCGCGACGCCAGCCCGGACCGGCTCAGGGAGAGCATGCCCGAGCCACCCAGCCTGCACACGGGTCTGGCCGCGGCCCTGGTCCTGTTCGCGGCCCTGGGCCGCGAACCGCACACCCCGCCACGAACTCCCCCGCCGCCCGAGTTCTGGACACAGGTCCTCTACCTGACCGTGCTCGGCACGCTGATCGCCCTCCTGGCCCGAGGAGTTACCCGATGACCACGAAAGGCAGTAAGCCCCCCGTCCCGCAACGGTTTGGTGACTACGGCTTCACCACCAGGTGCCTGGGCGTCATCGATGACGCCCTGAAACAGCGTGCCAACCCCATGCGCGCGGTCCTGGAGCCGGCAGCCCTGGGCCAAGTGGCAGGACGTGCTTCCCCAGTCACCCTGCGCCCGGCACGTCCGCCATTCCTCAGCCCGACTCGCGGTCCGGCTCGGCGCGCACCTCCATTTGGTCTGAGGGCGCGTGGCGACCAGGCTTCCGGCCCAGGACCTGGAGCGGCCGACCGGATAAGGCCGCGCCAGCGTGCGGTGGCCCATGCCATGTGGCACACGTCGGGCATGTGCGTTCATCATGGCCGCCAAGGGAACCGGTCAGGCAGCGACGGAGTCCTTGAGCGCCCCGTCCAAGTCCTCCATGGTCTCCTCACGAGTCCAGAGCTGCCGGGATCGGCCTTACGCATTCGCGAAGGGTCAGCGGGGTTCGTGGGTGACCGGCTGACCCTCATCAGTGCTCAATGCCCGTCCCGTCGAGGTCCTTCCGCAGTGCGCGGTTGATGTCGGGGTTTCGGCCGTCCACGTAGGGCTGGACCGGGACGTATCCGCAGGCGGAGTAGAACGCGAGGGCAGCGTGGTTGCTGACGCCGGTCTCCAACAGCATCTGTGTCATGCCGAGGCGCGGCGGTCGTCGTGGTCGCGGCGACCGCCACCGGCGCCCCGGTAGCCGCGATCGCCCCGGTCGCGCGGGGGCCCGCCGTAGCCGCGTTGACCCGCGCCGCCCCGGCCGCGCTGATGACCTCCGCCCCGGCCGTACGGGCGTCCGCCGCCTCCGGGTCCCTCGGCTCCTGCGGTTCCTCCGGACTGTTCCCGCACGCCGTCGCCCGCCTTTCTCTCGCGTCTGCCGCGTCTGCCATGGCCATGTCCGTCCGTGGCCATGTCCGTGTCTGCGGCCGTGTCCGTCGCCGGTGTGGGCCGTACGGAAACCGACGATACGGACCTCATCCGGGCCGCGGAAACGTCGACCCGGGCGAAGCCGGGGTCGCCGCGTGCCGACGTGGGGGTCGCCGCGTCCACGTTGCCGACGGGACGCTCTCAGACCTCCCGCACGGGCACGCCGGAGGGCGTCCCGGCGGCGACGTAGACGTCGTAGCGGGTCCGCCAGCCCGTCCCGGCGCGATCGCGTGTTGTGACCACGTATCCTCGGCGCGAGGGGGCATGGGTGGGCGGAGAGACGTGGACTACGCTCGGCCGCCACGCGGTCATGGACATGAGGTCCGGCATGGGCATAAGGCATGCGCATGGGCCGTGACGGCAGTCGGCCGGCACTCTCCTGGGAGAGCGCCACTACGGGGGAGAGGCAGTTGCGCAACAGGTGGATCGCAGGAGTTTCCGTCGGGCTCGCGGTGATTTTGGGCGCGACGGGCTGCGGGAGCGTGCACGGGAAAAAGGCTGGCAAGAAGACGGCGCGGGCCTCCAAGTCGGCCCGAGCGGAAGCGCACAAGTCCCACCGGCAGGGCAAGCTCCACAAGCCGCACAAGCCCCGCGTGCGGCACAAGTCCCCTGTCGCGGCGCCGCTGTCCGTCGCCGAAGCGCGGAACGCGCTGCTGAACGTGGATGACCTGCCCGCGGGCGGGACGGTGGACGAGGAGCACCTGGACGGCCAGTATCACGTGCAGCAGAACCTCTTCGGCATGAAGGCGAAGTCCGCTTCGTGCCGGTCCTTCATCGACCGGACGAACCGCGCCATCGGCAAGCCCCGGCTCGCGGTCGAGCGGACGCTGAAAGAGAGCAGCACGGGCGACGTCACCGCACGCGTCGTCGACTACCGCAGCCCCGAGGCCGCCGAGCGGGCCATGAGCCAGCTCCGGAACGTCTCCGGGGAGTGCCCCGCCGGGGTGACCAAGGACGGCGCGAAGGTCACCTTCGCCCGGTGGTCGACAGCGCGGGCCGGTGACGAGACCGTGGGGAACAAGATGAGTGTGTTCGGCATGCCCTTCGGCGACGTGCTGGTGCGCGTGGGCGCCGCGACCGTCGAGCTGAACTTCTCCAAGAGCGACGACGCGGCCCTGATCTCACAGCTGACGAACAAGGCGGCGGACCACCTGCGCTCCGCCGCCCGGTAGCGGACCGACGGGCTTTGCCGCCCGGTAGCGGACCGACGGGCTTTGCCGCCCGGTGGCGGACCGGCTGCGGTCACCGCGCGAAGGCAGCCGGCCGCGGCCCCTCCTGCTACTTGACCATCCGGAAGCCTTCGTGGCCGAGCCACGCTCTCAGGAACACGCGGTCCGCGACATGGCTGTAGCCGGGGGTGCCGTCCTCCATGGCGTAGGGCATTTCCAGGAGCCGGCCCGGGAGGGGGGACCGTGGCAGGGGGCTGAGCAGGCCGCCGAAGTCGATCAGGGCGTCGAAGTGTTCGCCGAGGAAGAGGGCGAGGTGCCCGAGCAGCAGATGGTTGTCCGGGCCCGAGCTGTAGGCGAGCAGGGCCAGTTCGACGGCCGGCGGACGGCCGAGTCCGGGGAAGCCGCACGCGCGCTCGTCCTCCAGGGACTCCGGGCCGAGGTGGAACGGTCCGACGGCGGCTTCCTCCGGGCCGCGCAGGCGGGGAAGGCCGGCCCGGTCGAGGGAAGCGGTGCGCAGGACGGAGAAGTCGAACGCGCCGGAGCCATCGCCCTCGGGCCGTATCCCGCAGAAGTCCTCCAGCCACGGCACCGCGTCGAGCGCGCTCCGCTCCTCCGGCAGCCACAGCCCCACCGACGGCCCGCCCATCGCAGCTTCCCTCCCGCTCGTTCCTGGCGAGCCGCTCGTTCCAGGCGGGCCGCTCGTTCCTGGCGGGCCACCCGTGCCCTTCGGCTCAACCGGGGTGGATGGTGCCCCTTTGGACCAGCAAGTCTCCCAGCGCCGTGCGCCGGTGCAGGACGGCGCGGCCCGCGCGGGCCGTGGTGATGAGGCCCGCGCCACGCAGCGCGGTCGCGTGGGCGGACGCGGTGGCGTTGCTGACGCGCAGGTGGCGGGCCAGCTCGCTCGTCGTGTGCTCGGCGGTCAGGGCGAGGAGCGCGTTGAGGCGGGTCCGCCCGAGCACGCCGGCCAGCGCGCCCTCCGCCGGGCCGGGCCCGCCCGCCGTGCTGCGCCCGTCCGGAGTGAGGGGCCCGTCCGGAGTGAGGGGCCCGCCGGGCCCGTCCGGGACGAGGGGCAGGCCGGTGCCTGCCGGATACGTCAGGTGCAGGGGGTGGCCCGGCCGGTCGGCGACGAGAGGGTGTCCCGTCCAGTGGAAGGTGGGCACGAGCACCGCGCCCCGCCCGTCCAGGGCGATGTCCCGGTCCACCGGGGCCTCGATCGTCCACACCTCCTGTAGGCGTCGCGGAGTCGGGTGGCGGCGGTGTCGAACCGGCGCTGTTCGCGGGCGTCGAGGTCCGGGAGGCACGCTAGAGGTTCGCCGGCCTGGAAGCGGACGGGAGTTCCCAGCCAGCTGTCCTTGTAGGGGACGGAGAGTTCCTCGGTGCCGTGGGCGAGGGCGAGGGCTTTGCGCAAGGTGGAGACCACTGCCCCGGCAGGCCCGGAGCGGGTGCGGCCGACCCCGGCGCTGATGTGCCCGGGTCGGGTGCGGAGGTGTTCGGACATGTGCTGGAGGGGGACGGTGACGGGCTGGCCGTTGACGCGTGTGCCGGAGGCACAGATGACTGCGCCGTCTCCGTGCTCGCCGATGACATGCCCCTCCCTCGTGGACCAGCTCCTTCAGCGTCTGCTCGCCCCCGCGCACCGCCGGGAATACCACCTCCCGCACCTCCTGGTCGGGGGCGCCCAGCGACGCCTCGGCGATCGCGAACAGGATGTTCTCCTTGCCCGAGACCCGCTTGAAGGCGTTGATCAGCTCCTTGGTCACCCTCTGCTCGGCGCGGGCGCCAATCCGGTGCACCGTGGCGATCAGCAGGTCCACCAGCGTGTCGGTGATCAGGATTCTCATGGCCCGAGAGAATAGGGCGGCCCTGGATTGGGTGGTATTCACGCCATCGGCGGTACGCGCTGGGAGTGCGCCGTTGCGCCGACGGCGCTGGTCTCACGCTGATCTGCTTTCTCGTGCCTGGCGTCGTCCTAAGCGCCGAGACGGCATCCCGGAACACCGTCCCTGCGTGTGCTCAACAGGGAAGGACTGCCGCCTCCGCTCGCGCGGCCTGGCTGGTCGGCTTGACCTTACCCTCAGGGGCAAGGTTTAGGTTCTGCGAGGTGAGACAGATACGGATCGGCGAGCTGGCCCGCCGGGCGGGCGTCACGACCAAGGCGGTGCGTTACTACGAATCACTGGGCCTGGTGACGCCTGAGCGGCTGACCAACAGCTACCGGAACTACACCGAGCGTGATGTGCGACTCGTGGGGGAGATCCGAGCGTTGGGCAGGCTCGGCATCCCCGTGGAGCGCACCCGTCCGTTCCTGGACTGTCTCGCGGTCGGCCATCAGCACGCCGATGACTGCCCGGCTTCGCTGGCCGAGTACCGGGAGGCGATCGACGAGCTCAGCCAGCGGATCGACGGGCTCACCGCGCGCCGAGCGGCTCTGATCGCGCACCTGAACCGGGCCGCCCACCGCAACAGCCGCATCGCACCGGCCGACGAAGGAGGGGACGTGATGAGCGACTACATGAGCCTGCCGACCGACCTGCCCGTGCCCGAGGACGACGGTGCCGCCGATCACCTGCCCGGAACAGTGGTCCCGTCGCTGGCGCTTGCGAGTACCAGCGGGGAGACGATCCGCCTGGATGGGCTGGGCGCGGGCCGGACCGTGCTCTACATCTACCCGCTTACCGGCCGCCCCGGCACCGACCTGCCCAAGGGCTGGAAGGCGATCCCGGGAGCGCGCGGCTGCACGCCCGAGGCTTGTGGCTTTCGCGACCACTACCAGGAACTGCTCGACGCCGGAGCGGTGCGGGTGTTCGGCCTCTCCAGCCAGGACACCGACTACCAGCGCGAGGTCGTCGAGCGGCTTGGCCTGCCGTTCCAGATGCTTTCCGACCCCGGGCGGAATCTGGCCCGGGCGCTGGACTTGTCCACGTTCACGGTCGAGGGAATGACGCTCTACTCGCGGCTGACGCTGATCGTCCACGACGGGAGGGTCGAGCACGTCTTCTATCCGGTCTTTCCGCCGAACGAGCACGCCGGGCAGGTGCTGGCATGGCTGCGGGACAACCCGCAGTAGCACCACGCCTCTGCACCAGCACCCCTCGCACGTACACACCATCATTGGGAGACCGTCATGTTCACCGGCCTGAGCGCCTTCCCGCTCACCCCGATCCCCGGCGACGGGGGCATCGATGAGAAAGGGCTCGCGGGTCTGGTCCGCCGGCTGGCTGCCGCAGGCGTCGATTCGATCGGTGCACTGGGCTCCACGGGATCGTATGCCTATCTGACCCGCCAGGAGCGGGCGCGCGTCGCCCGCATCGCAGTGGAGCACGCCGACGAGGTCCCGGTCATCGTCGGGATCGGGGCGCTGCGCACCCGGCACGTGCTGGAGGCAGCCGAGGACGCGCAGAATGCCGGGGCTGCCGGGGTGCTGCTGGCGCCGGTGTCGTACCAGCCGCTGACCGACGACGACGTGTTCGGGCTGTACGAGTATGTCACCGCGCACCTCTCCATTCCTCTGGTGATCTACGACAACCCCGGCACCACCCACTTCGCCTTCACCGACGAGCTGTACGCCCGGCTGGCCCGACTGCCTCGCGTGGCGTCCATCAAGATCCCTGGGGTCCCCGCTGACCCCGCGGCTGCCCGGGCACGCATCCAGCACCTGCGGCAGATCCTGCCCGAGACGGTGACGGTGGGGGTCAGCGGCGACGCGGACGCGGCCAGGGGGCTGAGCGCAGGATGCGATGTCTGGTACTCGGTGATCGGCGGCACCTTCCCCGAACCCGCACTCGCCCTCACCCGGGCCGCACAGTCCGACCAGCCGGAGCGGGCCCAGCAAGAGTCAGAGCGCCTGCAGCCGCTGTGGGACCTCTTCGCCCAGCACGGAGGGTCTTTGCGAGTCGTCGCGGCAGCAGCCGCGCACCTCGGCCTCACCCCGCCCCGCAACCTCCCGCTGCCGCTGCGCGGTCTCGACACCGAAGACCGCGCTCAAGTCGCCGCAGTGATCGAGACGCTGGGCCTCCACGCCTGACTGAGCTCGTCACAAGCCCGCCGCTGCCCTCCCGCCAAGCAAGGGCAGCGGAACCAACCACCCGGAGCCACTGAGCCCGGAGGACCACTCGGCCATGCGCCAGGCCACCCGCCGCCACAAGGACAACCCGGGCTGGGGCCCGCTCGCCCGCTACGTCATAGCCGCGACCTTGGCCCGCACATCCGACGGCGGCGCGGTCGTTGCCATCGTGCTGGTGGTCAATACCAGCGGAGATCGGGCTGGCTTGCCGGTGTGCTCGGCGCATGCATCACCGCACCCCATCTGCTGGGCCCCTTCGTCGCCCGCAGCCTGGACACCGCACGAGACGGCCGCACCGTGATCGCCGCAGCATCCCTCGCTCACGGCACCACCCTGGCAGCCGCCGTCCTGCTACCCCCACACCCACCCCGCCGTCACCGCCGTCCTCCTGATCATCTCCGGTCTCTTCGGACCTCTGCTCACCGGAGGCATCAGTAGCCGCCTGCCCGCCATCGCTGGTCACGGACAACGACGCCAACGCCGAGCCCAGGGCTGGGACGTGGCCACCTACGGCATCGGCGGCACCGAAGGCCCCACCGTCGTCGCCGCCGTCTCCGCCTGGGCCTCCCCCATGACCGCCGCCCTGGTCCTGGCAGCCGGATGCTTCATCGCCGCAGCCGTCATCCGCTTCCTGCCCTACAGCCCACCCCTGGCCGCAGCAGCAGAGGTCCCCCGCCCCACCCGCACCCTCATAGGCATCCTCACCTCCGGCCCCCTGCGCCGCACGCTATACCTGACCGTACCCTCGGCCTCTCGGTCGGGGACGAACTACCCGCCCAGCGCGGCAAACTGCGTGAGCACCTCGCGCTGTAGGTGCACTCAACCAGTCCGGCGAGCGTCTCTGCTTCGTCGGACCGGCCACCGCTCCTCACGCACCATCTGCCACCGAAGATTCATCCGATGAGGGCCGCGGGTCAAGGCTGGCCCGGGGCGGGCCGTGGACGTGCCGCTGTACTGGCAGCCATGGACGCTCGACGTCCCGGCGATTACCCCGCGCTGACCTCACCCGACCTTCTGCAATGCGCGTTCGCGTCGCGCGGCCACACTGGAGCCGGACTCCCTGCGCGCCATCCTGCGCAGCACCACCGGCGCCACGAGCAGGCCGAACACCGCCCAGGCGCCCAGCACACCGACCGTCTCCAAATGCCGCCACAACTCCCCGATCTCGACGGCCACCGCGTCGGACGGCAGCAGGGCGGAGCGCATGCCCAGGCCGAGCCAGTAGACCGGGAACACCTGGGCGATCCACTGCAGCCACTCCGGCAGCGCGGTGACGGGGTAGAAGATGCCCGAGATCGCGATCGTCCCGAGGACGGGCAGCTGGATCAGCCCCTGCGAGCGTGCGCTGGTGAACACCGAGCCGAGGATCGCGCCGATCGGCCTAGGTGGCCACCATGCCGAGCGCCACCACCCAGGCAAGGCCCAGCCACGCGTCCGCACCGAGGTCGAGCCCCTCGATGAGGAACAGCCCGGGGATCAGGAAGATCGCCAGGTCGGCCAGCAGTCCACCGGGAGACCGAGACGACCTTGCCGACGAGGTAGCCGACCATACCGTTCGGGGTGGCCTTGGCACGCAGGAGAGTGCCGTCCTCGCGTTCCGCGGTGAGCAGCTGGCCCATGGTGACCATGCCGAACGAGGCATTCATGCCCAGGATGCTCGGCAGCGCGAAGGTGCCGAGCAGCAGCCCCGTGCTCCCGAACTCCGCGTCGCGCATGAACCACAGGGAGCCCAGCATCAGCAGCGGCCAGAACAGGTGGCTGGACAGCTCCGCTCCGTTGGTGAACGACTGCCGCAACTCGATCATGCCGCGCCTCAGGCCGGCGCGTATCGCACAGGTCATCGTGGAGCCTCCGCCTCGTGCACCAGTGCCAGATAGGTCTGCTCCAGCGAGGCGCGTTGGACTTCGAGTTCGCTGATCTCCTCACCGTGCTGCTGGAAGAGCTGGCGTACGAAGTCGGTCGACTGCCGCATCGACCGGGTGAAGCGCTGCTCGTGTCTCGTTTGGTGGCCCTGAACCATGGGCTTCAGCCCTTGGCTGTCGTGAGTGTCCGCCGCGGAGAGGCCAACGAGGAGCGGCAGTCCGTTCGCGTCCGACAGGATGTGCGTCCTGGAACCCGGCTTGCCCCGGTCCTCGGGGCTCGGACCTGTGTGTTCGTCCCCTATTTAGCGCGCACGTGGGCGGTGTCGAGGACGACGCGGGTGACGTCGACCAGGCGTTGTTGGTGCGGTCGGAGACGAGGCCGGCGATGGCGCGGTAGGTGTCGGGCAGGCGGTCGCGGCGGTGGGTCCAGCGCATCAGTTGTTTCCAGCGTTTGTGGTCGGCGAGGGCGTGTTCGACGGTGATGCGGTCGAAGGAGTGCCAGTGGCGGTCGCGTTCCCACTGTTCGGCTCTGCCGGGCAGTGCTCCCGGACGCGGTTTTCTGGGTGGTGTGATCGCCTGCCCACGGTGGTCGCGGCTGAGGCCCAGGTAGCCGTCGTCCAGGAGGACCTCGACGTCGGGGAAGTGCTGGAAGCAGACGGCGATGCCTTCGTTGCTGGCGGCCATGGCGTCGTGCATACGTCCAGGTCGCAGGGCGTCGATCCATAATGTGCGGCCGCGCCAGTCGGCGATCACGGTGGCCTTCATGGTGTTCTGCTTCTTCTTCCCCGACACGAAGCTCTACATCTGCCCGGAGTCCCCGGCGGATCACCCTCACACATGCCTGATGCAGTGAGCTCCTTCAGTGATCCGCCCCGGCAGGTCGTCGCTGACGCCTTCGCCCGGGCCGAGGCCCTCGGCCGCCGCCAACACCTCACACTCCAGTGGGCGGGGTCAGTCCTCGCGGATGCTGAGCAGGTCGCCGGGCTGGCAGTCCAGTTCGCGGCAGATCGCGGTGAGGGTGGTGAAGCGGATCGCCTTAGCCCGGTCGTTCTTCAGGACGGAGAGGTTGACCACCGACACCCCGACTCTGGCCGCTAGTTCGGACAGGGTCATGCCGCGTTCGGCCAGCAGCCGGTCCAGGTGGGCCTGGACCCGGTGTTCCTCCTCCGGCGGCATCAGACCAGCCCTTCGGTGTCGGTCCGTAGCTTCGTGCCGCGCCGGAAGACCTCACCCAGAGCCAGGATGAGGAGGGCGAGCAGGACGTATTCACCGGTGAAGGCAGCCGAGAAGGGGATCTGGTCGGCCATGGGGGTGCCGCTGACCAGCGCCTGCGTGGTGATCGCCAGCAGTATCGGGGAGAAGGTGGCATGCGCCAGCACCGTGAGCCCCATGACGCTCAGGCGCTGGGTGTTCCTGGGTACGAAGACGTCGCCGCCGCGCAGGGTGCTGGCCATCTGAAGGAGGAGGGCCAGGATGAGGAGCAGGAGCAGGCTGCCGATGACATTCGGCAGGACGAGCAACAGGCGCTGGCCCAGGTCGGGACTGGCGAAGACGAGGTCGGCCTGGTGAGTGCCGGTGAGAGTCATACCGTGGCCCGCCACCGGGCCGGCCACGGTGCCCGGTATCCGGGTCGTGGCCTTGGCCTCGACCTCGCGGGTGTCCACCGGGTCGATGAGGCCGGCCACTCCGAGGGCCGGGAGCAGCACTCCGAAGACGCCGACCAGCGCAGTGGCCAGGCCCAGAGCTGCCTCCAGCAGTCGGCTGTCGGTCCGGCTCCACCAAGACTTCGTACCCATGATTGTCCTTGCCCTTCGCGGCAGCGTACATATCGCTTATCGATAATATCGATAAGCGATATGTACGCTGTCAAGCTCAGAGGGTTCGTGCCTCTGGGAGGGAAGTGTGAGCTGGGGTAACGCTGGGTCGGGATGTGCCTTGCGCTGTCCCGTCTCCACGTCGAAGGCAAGGGCGTGGTCATGCGGCCCGAAGCCCCGCCCGCGCAGGGCCATCCGGAAGGCCGCTGCGAAGACCGCCGCCCAGGCGGCATGGCGGTCGGCTCGCGCCGGGAAGTTGCAGTGAGCGAGGTGCGGCCCAGCCGGCGCATGCGGGACCTCGGCGTCGTCCAGCACGACACCGGCCTCCTCGCCGAGCCCGCCGCCCCCTTCGACCTGCCCGCCGAGCAGGACGCCGCGACGGACGCCCTCGACCAGCTGTCCCAGGCGACGGACCGCATCGCCCAGGCACACGACTTCTCCGGCAAGGGCATGGGACTCGCGGCCCCACAGATCGGCATCGGCCGCGCAGCCGCGACCGTACGGCCCGCCGAACCCGGGCGCCAGGCCGATCGTGCTCCTCAATCCCCGCATCACCGCAGCCTGCGACGAAATGGACGAGCAGTAGGAAGGCTGCCCGTCCTTCTTCGACGTCCGCGGCCTGGTGCCCCGCCCGCTGAGGATCACCGTGGAGACCACCGCGCTCGACGGCGCCACCATCATCACGGTCTACGAGCCGCGGCCTCGCCCGGCTGATCCATCACGAGGTCGAGCACCTCGACGGCCTGCTGTACCTCTCCCGGATGCGGCCCGGCACCGGACCGATCCCGGTCGAGGTCTACCGGCAGACCAACACCGCCACCGGCCGCGCCTGGGCATACAAGCAGTACCGCCAGGTGCCGTCGGACTCGCGGTGCACGGACCGTATCCGGGCGGCGAGGGGGGCGTCGGCCGCCTGCCGGGCGGCCCGGTCCGCGGCCGTCCGACGCCAGTAGCAGAAGCTGGAGCGGGCGATGCCGAGGACGGTGCACAGCCGCTTCACGCCGTAGCGGCGCTGGTGGTCGGCGACGAACTGGAAGCGGTTCACCAGCGCGTCTCCCCGGCGAAATACTTTGCCGCCTTGCACAGGATCTCGCGTCCCTCCTCCAGCTCGCGGACCTTCTTGCGCAGAGCGGCATTCTCCGCCTCCAACAGCGTCGGCGGCTCGGTCGGCACCTCCGCTCAGCGCCCCTGCGGCCGGCTCGCGCCGGCTGCCCGCACCCAGTTCCGCAAGGTCTCCGGATTGATTCCCAGATCGGCAGCGACCTGCCGGATCGTCGTCTCGGACCGCGACTGGTACAGCGCGACCGCGTCCGCCTTGAACTGCGGCGGATAGTTCTTCATGACCACGAGATCTCCGTTCTCAGATCCTCAGGATCCAGTGTCTCGCGTGTCAAGGATCAAGGGTCAAGGCCCGACAGCCATAGCCAAAGAAGAAACAGCGGCCTACCAGAACAACAATCCGTCATCCCTGCTGATGCCCAACCCCCTGCCACCACACCCCCAACTCACACCGGGGTGAGGGCGCGCAGTTCGTCGACGATGGCCAGCCAGCCCGGTGAGGCGGACCCGCCAGATGGTTGTCCAGTTCCTCCTCGCGGGAACGGTGAGGGAAGCATTGAGTCGCCGCCCCGCGAGGCTCCCGGAAGCCCCGGGAGGCCATCCTCGGGGGGCTCAGGCCAGGCCGGTGAGGACGGCGACCAAGTCGCGGGGGTTCTGTGGTCCGAGGTGAGGCGCGTTCACGGAGTGGACGTCGAAACGGTTGCCGGGGGTGGCCTCGTCGGCTTCTTTGATCATCCGGTTCTGCAGGGGCAGGGGAATCGCCCGGTCCCGGGTGAAGCGGATATAGGTACGCAGGATCCTGCCCCAGGTCGCCGGCACCCCACGGGCGTCGTCGGTGGAGACTGCGTTCGCCTCGTCCGGCTCGAAGGTGTTGAGGGCGGCCAGGAACGCCGCGTTGTCGTAGTCCGCCGCCAGCGCGCGCTTGGCCGTGGCGATGAACTCGGGGTCCGCCGACCGCCAGTTGGTGCGGCCGACGCCGATCCGCTCGGGGTCGCCCACGCTGGGAATCGTGGGAAGCAGCGTCATCGCCGCCTCGGGCGTGGTGAACCAGTCCAGGACGCTGCGGAGCCGGACGCAGCAGAACGCCGACATGTAGACCAGCCGGGCGATCAGCTCGGGCATCTGGTTGCCGACCCGGGTGATCGTGGCGCCTCCCATGCTGTGGCCGACGAGGACCACCGGACCCTGCGCCGCGAGGCGGCGCACGATGCCCGCGACATGGCGGGCGTTGTCGGCCAGAGTTGTCTTGGCCAGTACGGGTGAGGGGGCGTCTGCGAAGGCGTCGAGGTCCTGCGGCGACTGGTAGGAGAGCGGGAAGTTCGCCACCGGCCCATGGCCGGGGAGGTCCACTGCCACCGCCCGGTGGCCCGCCAGGGTGAGAGCAGTGACCAACGGGGCGAAGGAGGCTGCGTTTCCGTTGGCGCCGTGCACGAGCACGAAGGTCGACCGGGGCGCGCTCGGTCGGCCCGCCGCTCCAGCCTCCGCCGTGCCTACTGACAGCGCGGCCGCTCCGCCGGCACCGACTGCAGCCAGGGCAGCTGCCCGGAGCATGCCCCGGCGGCCGGGCCCGGTGGCTCCGGCGAGCCGTTTGACGAAACGGCCGGGATCCGGGGCGTTCGCGAGCTCAGGCACGGGTGGGCCTCCTCCCGGCGCGGTGGACCATGGCCCAGATCAGCAGCGCCAGACCGGCGGCGCCCACCACGAAGTCGGTCCACGACGGGAATCCCGCCGCCCTGAACAGGCCCGCCACACCGAACCCCGTGGCCCACAGCGCCTCGGTGACGGCGGTCCCGAAGCCCTGGAGGCACAGCACAGCGCCGAGTATCCAGCGGACGCTCTGCCCGCTCGTGTCCTGGTGCCGGCTCTTGCCCATCGCCATGCGACCCTCCCGTCCACGCGCACCGGAATCCACCCCCGATACGCTCGTATTGATACGATCGTATCGCAATCTAGCAGGCACCGACACAATGCTTAAACTCGGTGGTTATGCCGAGACAGGTGGATCACGAAGGCCGACGGAGGTTGATCGCCCGGGCGGTCTTCGACCTGATCAGCGAGCGCGGCATCGAGGGGGCATCCATGCGAGACGCCGCGCAGCGGGCCGGTGTCTCCGTGGGTGCCGTTCAGCGGTGCTTCTCCACCAAGGAGGAGATGATCATCTTCGTCCTGGGGTACATGAACCAGCGGGTCACCGAACGCGTGCAGGAAAAGATCGCCGGTGCCAGGGACCCGGAATCAGCCCTGACGATGCTCGAGCAGACCCTCATCGGGATTCTGGCGGTCGACGAGCAGAGCCTCGCCGAGACGCGGGTCTGGCTGGCGTTCACCGCCCAGGCCGCCATCAACCCTCAACTGGCGGTCGTGCAGCGTGTGCAGTACACGGGCCTGACCGAACTCTTCGCCCTTCTGGTCCGGGTGGCCGGTGAGCGCGGCCACGCACGGCCCGACATCGACGCCGATCAAGAGGCGGATTCACTGGTCACCTTCACCGACGGGCTCAATGTGCAGATCCTGGTCGGGCGACACACACCCGACTCCGCGCTGGCCGCAGTGCACCAACGTATCGCCGCGCTGAGAGGGGCGTGAGCACGGCGAGCGAGGCCCCTCGCCGCGCGGACAGGACTTCCGACGTCGCGATCAGGGCCGGTTCCAGTGCCAGGTACAACGCGCCCGAGGAACACCTGGCAGGCAACCATCGGCAGCACAACAGGACCTCGGTCCTCGACGAGTACAAGCTCTCTCTGGACGAGAGTTGAGACGAGGGCTGCACCAACGCCTGGCAGCTCTGGGAGGAGATCGCTCCCTTGGGTTACAGAGGCAGCTACGGCCGGGCCAGCGCCTGCCCTCGGGAGAAGCACACCTGGCCATGGCCGGTCACCGCACAGCCGCCAGCACCCCGCCTGGTGACGAGATGGGATCTCAGCCAACCCGAGACACTGACCGAGATAGAACAGCTCCAGCTCAAGCCCGTCCTGGCCAACTGCCGGGACTCGACGCCCTGACCGATCATGGTTGCCCGCGACGCCGACTGCAAGGTCGCCTACTACCTGCCCGGACTGGCGGTGCGACGGATCGCCGACCCGGGCTCGATGCGCTGGCCGCGGCGGACACGGTGATCGTGCCGGGGGTGGCCAAGGCCGGGGCGGAGGTCTCGCCCGCCCTGGTGGAGGCGCTGCTGCGGGCCCATGCGCGGGGGGCGCGCCTGGTCTCGATCTGCTCGGGGGCGTTCGTGCTGGCCGCGACCGGCCTGCTGGAGGGCCGGCGCGCCACCACCCACTGGCGCTATGCCCGCGCGCTTGCCGAACGGCATCCCGGGATCGAGGTCGACCCCGACGTGCTGTACGTCGACAACGGCGATGTCTTCACCAGCGCGGGCAGCGCGGCCGGTATCGACCTGTGCCTCTACCTGGTCCGGGCTGATCACGGTGCGGCCGTCGCCAACGCGGTGGCGCGCCGCTTCGTCGTTCCGCCGCACCGCGAGGGCGGGCAGGCCCAGTTCATCGAGGCGGCGGTGGGAGAGATCGGCCCCGAGGACGACGGCGTCACGCAGAGCATGAACTGGGCGCTGCGTCATCTGCACACACCTCTGTCCGTGCCCGCCCTGGCCCGGGCTGCGTGCATGTCGGAACGCTCGTACTTGAGGCACTTCACCCGCCGCAACGGCGTGAGCCCCATGCGCTGGGTCATCACTCAGCGGGTGGCTGTCAGCCTGCCGCTGCTCGAGTCCGGCGAGGGCACCGTGGACGAGGTCGCCGCCGCGGTCGGCTTCGACAGCACCGCGACGTACCGGCACCACTTCACCCGCCAGATGCGTACGACGCCGACGGCCTACCGCAAGACGTTCACCCGCGTCCCCGCGCACCCGTAAGGGTCACTCCGTACGACTGGCGGAATCTTGGCGACTTCAGGCATTTACGCCACTCGTGGGGCGGGCCCAGGGATCAAAGGATGGAGACGTCGTCGGCCGGGGATACCCGGCACGGCCCACCGGACCCCGTCCCGACCAGCAGGAACAAGAGGTACTCCCCATGCCTGCCACCGCTTCCGCCGCGATCACCAGTGCCGTCCTGAGCGTGCCCGCCGCCGCCCCGGCCGAGGCCGCCGCCCACTACGCCGCCCGTCTCGCCTTCGAGGCGGATGTCTCCGACGTCCACGCCGATCTGGCATCCGGCTCACCCGGCGTCGTGGTGGTCGACACCCGCAGCAATGCCGCCTGGGACCAGGGTCACATCCCCGGCGCCCTCCACATCCCCACCGCACAGATTGCCGACCTGGCACCGCAGCTGATCGACCCGGCCCAGACCGTGGTCACCTACTGCTGGGGCCCCGGCTGCAACGGCGCGACCCGCGCGGCGCTGGCCTTCGCCCGCCTCGGCTACCAGGTCAAGGAAATGCTCGGCGGCTTCGAGTACTGGGCACGCGAGGGCTTCGCCTACGACTCCGCCACCGGTGCCGAGCAGCGCCCTGTCGACGACCTGGCCGCCCCGCGCTCGGGCATCTCCTGCGCATGCTGAAGGACACCGCACGGCCGGGCGGCGTGATCCGTCCGGCCACCGCGGCCGACCTGCCGGCGACAGCCCACCTGTGCGCCGCCCACGCTGCCTTCGAGCGCGCCGAACCCGTGCCCGCTGATCTCGCCACCCGCCTGGAGCCCGTGCTGTTCTCGGCACATCCGAGAGCATGGTGCCTCGTAGTCGACCACGGAGGCGAACTGATCGGATACGCCACCTACTCCCGGGAGTTCTCCACCTGGCAGGCAACCGACTACGTCCACCTGGACTGCCTGTTCGTCACCGAACCCCACCGAGGAGAGGGCTGGGGCCACGCCCTGCTCAACGCCGTGAAGGACGCGGCAGCAGCCTGCGGCGCCGCACAAATACAGTGGCAGACGCCCGACTGGAACACCGACGCCATCCGCTTCTACCACCGCGCGGGGGCCCAAGCCCGGCCCAAGGTCAGATTCTCACTCCCCGCTCGCCCAACAGAAAACCCGACCCGAGCGCCTGTGGGGGGTCACGCCGCCTGGCTGTAGCCGTCTGGACCTTGCCGGTCCTCGCCACGGAGCGGGCTGAAGTCGACGTCCAGGTGCGGGTCATACGCCTCGGGCTCCAGGCTGCATCCGTGGGCGGAGTACTCGCCGAAGCGGCCTCAACCGGGCGGGCGGGTGTCCTGTGACAGTGAACCTTGACCGATTGCCACTGAAGTTTGACCGCCTGGAGGCGCTCTACCGGCGGACCGCCGAGATCAGTCCGCCGGGCCGCTCCTCGCGCTGCGGAGGGGTGCTGATCGGGCGGCCGTAGGCGGCAGCGCGCTCGCGCAGGGTGTGGCTGTCGGCCCTCCATCCGTGCCCGGCCAGCCAGCCCACCGGGTCGTCGGGCATCTCCGAGACCCACATGGACGCTGCCGATCCCGGCTCGGCGTCCGCGCCGAAGCGCTCGATCACGCCGCGCGAGCCCAATGTCAGCCCCATCCGACTGCCTGCCGCCGACTGCGCGCTGATCCGGGCCAGCAGTAGCTCCACCGCGTCCTCGGGCAGATAGATCAGCAGTCCTTCGGCGATCCACGCGGTCGGCACCGCCGGGTCGTGCCCTGCGGCGGCCAGCGCGCCTGGCCAGTCCTCACGCAGATCCACCGCGACGGTGATCCGCTCGCAGCGTGCGACGGCCCGCTCCTGGCGCAGCACCGAAGCCTTGAAGTCCAGTGGCGCGGCGGTGTCGACCTCGAACAGCCGGGTGCCCTCGGGCCAGTCCATCCGGAAGGCCCGGCTGTCCATGCCGGCGCCGAGCAGCACGACCTGCCGGACCCCGGACGCGGAGGCCTGCTGCAACAGGTCGTCGAGGAACTTCGTCCTGATGACGATGGAGAACGACACGGCCAGCTGGCGGCGGCGCGCGGCGTCGTCATCGGGCAGCGGCGGCGAGGAGGGCCACAGGCCGCCGGCGGTGGCGAAGGCCTGTGCCATTGGGTCGCGGAACAGCGCGTTCTCCCGCTCGGTCTCCAGCGCCCGCACCCTGGCCACCCCCACCGCCGTGGCCCACACTCCCGACGGCTGAACCCGCTCCTGTTCATCAGTCACCGCGCCAGCCTAGGCGGAGCCAGCTGCGCCTTCCGCTGCCGGTATGCCTTCTGGCGGCAGCGCTGTGAGCATGTCCGGCGTTGTTGCTGGCAGGGCCCTGCTGGTAGTGGTCCTCCGCAGGTCTCGCAGGGTCTCGTTGATGGCGTGGGGGCTGGTTCGGGTGGCTGGGGCGGTGCTGCGGGCTGTGGTGTCGGAGATGCCACCGGCGGTGGAGAAGGTGGCTTCGCGGGAGGCTGTCTGAGCTGTTGGCGACGTGCTCGCTGGCGGCATCGGTCTGAGCATGTCCGGCGTGCTGCTGAGAACATCGGGCCGTCGCAGATCGGGCAGACGCGCGGCTCCGGTGGGTCGGCCGGGTCTGCCTCGGCTAACCACTTTTCTTTGTGTTTGAGGTAGTTGGCCCGTCGGCAGGCGGATGAACACAGGCGGTAGCGCTGTCCGGGCTGGATCTTCATGGTCTTGCCGCACTCTCTGCAGGGGGCCTTCTGCACTGGAGCCCGAGGATGCCGTTTCCGGTATGCCTTCTCGCGGCAAGCTTGGGAACAGCGCAGGGCCTGGCGGCCGATGACGTTGGAGGGCGGTATCTCCGCGTCGCACTCCAGGCAGCGCCTCGTTTCCAGGGTGGCCAGCAGCGCCTCCGAGTCGCGGCCGGTCGCGGCGGCCAGTCGTGTCCAGCTGGGAAGACCGAGATGTTCGGGCGGTTCGCAGAGGTACGTCCGCAGGTAGCGGGGCGGAAGATGGTTGGCGTGGGCCAGGCGGACGATGAAGGACCGGATGCCTTCGCCGGACCGGGGCCGGACTTGGAAGGGCAGGACGCGGACGTTCTCGTGGGTCATCGGGAGGACCTGGGCCCGCGGAAGTGGGGCGATTCGGCGGCGACGTCCAGCGGGACGGCCTTCAGCCCGGCTTTGGTGATCTTCTCGGTGCCGTTGAAGATCGCGTCGATCGCGGCTCCGCGGATCTGGTGGGAGAGGGCGCCGATCATGCCGCCGGTGTGGTCGTGCAGGTAGCGGTCCAGTTTCGCCAGAGTGCCGGGCCGGTGCCGCCGCAGGGCGAGGGTCTTCTCCATGGTGGCGACCAGGCCTCGCCATTCACTGTTGTATGGGAAGGGGTGGGTGGGGATCAGGGTGAAACGGCCGGCGATCTGGGCCCCGCGGGTGCCGGTCAGCAGGCTGCCGTGCTCGATGTCGATGCCCGCGTAGATGAATGTCGCGGGGATCCGCTCGGAGAAGTACTTGAGAGTGTCGGCGACTTCGGCGCCGTGCTGGGTGGTGAGCGAGATGTTGTGGAGTTCGTCGACCAGGATCATGCCGGTGCGGGCGTCGGTGCAGACACCGACGACGGACTCGATGAGGTCGGTGATGTTCATGCGAGCCATCACCGGCAGCCCGAGGAAACGGGCGAACTCGGCCGCGATCATGCGGGGGGGGGTGTCCCTATGACTTTGGTCAAGGGGCAATCGGGGTTGGTGGTTGGTAGAAGGTGCCGTCGCGGAGCATGGCGAAGAGGACGTCTGCTCGGCGGCGGGCGAGGCAGAGGAGGGCTTGGGTGTGGTGCTTTCCCTGGGTGATCTTCTTGTCGTAGTAGGTGCGGGATGCCGGGTCGGCCAGGGCGGCGAATGCGGAGAGGAAGAAGGCCCGTTTGAGCTGCTTGTTTCCTCTGCGGGAGGGTTGTTCGCCGCGGATCGAGGAACCCGAGCTGCGGGTCGCGGGGGCGAGGCCGGCGTAGGCCGCGAGGTGGGCGGCGCTGGGGAAACGGGTGCCGTCTCCGACGTCGATGAGGATGCGGGCTCCGGTCCTGATGCCGATGCCGGGCATGGACATCAGGACCCTGGAAAGAGGGTGGGCCTCCAGCAGTTCCTCGATCCGGTGGGCCAGCAGTTTGCGCTGGTCAAGCACCGCCTGGAGCGATTTGGCGAGGCTGGGGACGATCAGTGCGGCGGCATCCGTGCCGGGAACGACGACGGTCTGTTCGTCCAGCGCGGTGAAGACGTCCTCGATCAGTCGCTCGGCCATCCGCGGGGCTTTCGGGCGGATCAGGGTGTTCAGCCTGCGGCGGCCGGCCTTGCGGATCTGGGCCGGGGATCCGAACTGGTCCAGCAGTTTGAGCACAGCCGGGTGCTGGATGCGCGGCCCGATCACCCGCTCCAGGTGCGGGTGGATCTGGGTGAACAGGCCGCGGAGCCGGTTGGACAGGCGCGTTGCCTCGGCGGCGAGATCGTCGTCGAACCCGACGATCATGTGGAGTTCGGCGATCGTGTCGTCGTCGAGGTCGACCGAGCGCAGCGTGTGCGGCATCGCCCGGGCTGCGTCGGCGATGACGAACGCGTCTTTTGCGTCGGTTTTGGCCTCGCCGGGGTAGAGATCGGCGATCCGCCGCATGGTCAGGCCGGGCAGGTAGGCGACGTGGCAGCCCAGGTCGCGGGCGACGGTCAGCGGCAGGGCTCCGATGGAGGCGACCTGGTCGACGATGACCAGGACGGTGCCGTGCTTGGCCTGCAGTTTGGCGAAGACCTCACGGAGCTTGGGCTCGCTGTTGGGCAGCCGGCGGTCGAAGGTCTTTTTGCCGGTGGGGGTGAGTGCGGTGGCGTGGTGTTCGCCCTTGCCGACGTCCAGGCCGAGGTAGACATCGATGCTGCTGGTATCGATCACGTCGGGCATCCTTCGGTGCTGTTCACCCGGCCCTGCCACGGCACTGATCGCCACATCCACATTACGAAGAGCCTCCCGACCTGCGGAAAGGCCGGTGCTCGTGTCCCTAATCAGCGGTCTGTCAGTGCCTCCGGAGCCGGTGACACCACCCCCCGGGCCATGCACTCGACAAGGGGAGGTAGTCATGCCAACTCCGAGGGCCGGTAACCCCGTTGCGGGGCTATGAAAACCGTAATGGGGGGGGCGCGGCGGGCGGGACGGTGATGTAGATGACCGGCTTGCGGTCGGTGGCGGTGGGTGCCGGGCCCGGTCCAGCAGTTCGTGGGACAGACCGAGCTGGGTGATCGCGATGGTCTTCCCGGTGCCGGCGGGGCCGGAGACGATCAGGCCCCGGCGGGCACTGATCGCGTGTCGGTTCAGCACGACCAGGCGGCGTCCGGTGGCGACGGTGTGCCGGACGACAGAGGTGGCGACCACCAGAAGACGGCCGTGATGGTCAAGACGGGCCTCGTCGAAGGCCGCCTGGCCGGCCTCGCCCAGCGCGTCGTACTGAGCATCGGTCAGCCGGGGCGGCGGACCCGGCAGTCCTTCGACGAAGCGGCGCCAGCCGTCGATCGTGGTCAGGTGCCGCTGAGAGTCCTGGGGCAGAGCGGACGACGCTGTCATGAGCGCTTCCAGGGGGCTTCCAGCGGGTCGAACAGCCCGAGCGGGATCACCTCGGCCACCGACTCCTCGCTCTCGTCCGCTTCGTCCTCTGGCTCCGCCTGAGCACCGGCAACGGATGCTGGGGTGAGCGGGCCTGTGGCTTTCGTGCGGGCCGCCACCCGCCGGTCGCGCTTGCCGGGCCCCGGTCCCTGCTCGGTCTGCGGGCCCCCGTGGGCCCGGGTGAGCAGGGCGGCGACCGCGTCGGCGATCTCCGCCTCGGTGGCCCGGGGCAGCTGGTGGCTGACGTGGTCCCAGGCCAGGTCACCGAAGGGGACCGGTGCCCGGTTCAGGTGTTTCCAGGTGGCCAGGACCCACTCGTTGTCACCGCGGTGGTTGCGTACCCAGATCCGGGAGACGTCGTAGGGGTCACGGTGGACCTCCCAGAGGCCGCGTTTCGCCCGGACCCCGGAGTTCTGGCGGCGCATCGGCCCCAACGCCCGGCTATCGTAGGTGCGGTTCTTGATCCGGATGCCGTAGTCGTTGACCACCCGCTATTCCGCGGGCAGGAGTTCGACGTAGTCGTCGCCGCTGAGTGCGACCGGGACGTAGCCGCAAGCCTCCACCAAGGCGGCGTACTTCTCGTTCGGCGTGAACAGCCGACCCGGGTGGACCGGATCGCGCAGACCGTCGTGCTTGCGGTTCTGCCACTTCGCGACGATCCACTCATCCAGAAGCTCCTGCAACTCCAGCAGGGACCACACCCGTTCGCGTTCCAGGTGCCGACCGCGATGGTCACTGCTGCGGCTGGTGTAGGTGGGCAGGAACTGCGCGAACAGCGTGGCCACCGAGCCCAACATCTTCTCGATGTGCCCCTTCTCGAAGGGCGAGCCCTGATGAGCCGGCTGCACTTCGATCTCCAAGAACCGGCAGGAGGAGACGAAGTTTCGGGAGAGGAAGGCCTTGCCATGGTCACAGACGATGACCTCCGGGACGATCACCGACCGGGCCGCCGCATGGGCCAGTGATCGCGGCCAGTTGGGATTCCCCCTGGCGGCCAGTTAGCGGGGAGTTGCCTGACCGCCAGTGATCACTCCGCGTCGGCTTGCCACGGTGGAGCCCTGGCCTCACCGGGCCGCGATGTGCGCCGCCCCGAACAGGCGCTTGGCCATGCCGAGGCGTTCATACGTGGCGATGGCCGGCGCGTTACCGGTGAGCACCATGAGCGCGGCGCGGCCGTGCTGGTTGACGAGGGCGTCCACGACGAAGCCGCACACGGCCCGCGCAAGACCGCGTCCGCGGGCGGCGGGGTGGGTGACCACCCCGCCCATGAACCCGCACCCGGCCGCGGACCAGGCGTCCGCCGCCACCGCTAGCGGCTTCGTCCCGACGCTGCTGTCCACCTCGCCGACGACCCCGGCCCAGCGGCGCATGCCCGCGCGTCCCGGCTGCGCGTAGGAGTCAGGGAAGAAGCGGTCGAACAGTGAGGTCGTCTCCTTCTCCTCGCGGGCGTTCAGCCACCGGACGCCTGCGGCGGCGGCACCGGATGGGGACGTGGCCTCCATCCAGAAGAAGTTGTGGACCGGCGCCAGGTTGGGCAGCTGCCGCACCAGCGCGTCGATCAAGGCAGCTTCCCCCAAGACTCGGTAGGACGGGCCGATCTCCTCCAGAATCCGCCGCACCAACACGGCCACGTCGGCGCCGTCACCCTTGACCGCAAGCCGGTCCTGGTGAAGGTTCGGGCTCGCCACCGCCAGCGCCGCGCCGTGGCACCAGGCCCGTACCCCCGGCCCCAGGCCGTCACCGCCTTGTCCCTGGGTGGCCCAGACCAGATGTCCGTCGCCAGCCGCGGCCTGCTCGATATCGCTGAGCCGTGCAAGTTCCTCCATACGCCGTGCCTACCAGGCGTGCTTGGAGGCCCGCTGTGACCCAGCCCTCATCGAGCACCGACTGTGATCACGTATCTGGCCGTACCTGGGGAATGTGAAGTGGCCGCCGACAGGCCAGCCGCTTGTCCAGAGCCAGCAGCCTGCGGTGCGGCAGCACCGAGCGGGACATCCTGAGCGCGTCCGACCAGCCCGGCCGCATCAGCTCGGGAGTGACGGTGCGGGCCAGCAGCACGCTGGCATCCACGGCTTTCGTGGTCGGCCGGAGCACCGGGGCCAGCTGACGGTCCCACTCGTCCGCCGCTTGCCGCAGGCAGGCGGCAGTGGCCTTGATCTCGATCACGTACTCGTCCAAGCGCTCATCGTCATCCAGCCATTTCGGCGCCGCTTCCTGGAAGAGCCGGACACGCGCCAGGCCAGAGCCATTGCGCCAGCAAGCGTGGCTGAAGGACAGAACGGGCTCCAGAAAGCAGAGGTCCGGCTCCGAGTCCCCCGACGATGCTCCGCCGACAGCACGCAGCCACAGCGAGAGCTGGCGTGCTTCGTCGGTCAGCAGGCACGGGTCGGTGAACGACCAACTGCCCTCCGGCGTTGTCACCTCACCTGCAACGACCAGCCAGTTGTCGTCGTACTGGTCGCCGCTGACCGCCGGGAACTGATAGCGCAGCGGGCGCAGCTCAAAGCGATGTTCGTGATCAGCAAGTAGCACCGCCCAAGGATGTCAGGGCCATCTCGCGCCGCGCGACGGGGAAGCCGGAGTGCCCAGGACGTTCACGAGCGCCCCTGTGGGTCGAGCAGCGGCCCGTCGGGCGAGTGCGGCGGACACCGACAGCCTGGACGCTTCAGAATGCGAAGGCGTCCAGTAGGAAACGCGAGGACCAGACCATCGTGCGGCTCGGCCAGCGGTCGACGTCAGCACCCGGCACGTCCCCCATCACGCCGCCGCAACCGGTCCAGCACTGTGGTTTCTCGGCGAGCTGTGCGCGGGGCGAGAACATCCTTGACACACGAATGGCACGCGCCCACGAAGAGGCTCTCCAGCTCTGGAAACGCTCCGAACACACCGGCCTGTCCTTCACCTGGGACTTCGAGCTGCGTCCCGGAAGCGCTCTGGACCTGGACCGGCAGGAGCCATGGGGCCTCGGGAGGCGGCGCAGCGGCGGACAGTGTCCGGGAGCGTCTGGCTGCGCCAGGCGGCGAGCTGGATGTACGTGGGTGATAGGTCGGTGCTGATGCCGACGTGTCCGAGGGCCTTGGCGGTCGCTGCGGTGGCGCGGGTGCCGCTGAAGGGGTCCAGGACGATTCCGAGGGGCGGGGGCGTATCCGAGGATGAGGCGTCGGGGCAGCGCCTCGGGCATGGCAGCGAAGTGCTGGGCGTCCTCCAGCTCGGCTGGCACCTTCGGCGGGGTGGAGGGCACGGTCCACACGCGCAGCAGTGCGGGAGGAGGTGGGAAATCAGCGCGGGTCAGAGCTGCGCGGCCGAAGGCGGATCGGCCGCTGTGACGCCGGTCATGTAGCTGTTCTTGTCCCAGGCATCGAGCCCGGCCCAGGCGGGTTTCGCCCGGCCTTCGAGGAGTTGGGTGACCTCCGGCGTCGAGCGCCTGGTGGCTTCTGCCACGCGTTTGATGATGGAGCCGGTGTAGTGGGCGAGGGCGATGATGAAATCCATTGAGGTGCTGAATCCGTACTTCCTGTCGATCTCGAACAGGACCTCGTCCATGCCGGGCTTGGCGCTGGGTTCGAAAAGCGGCCGGAGCATGGCGGGGATGTAGCCCCAGACCACGTCGCCGGACATGAGACCGGTGTCGAGTGCCTCGTCGATGGTGTGGTTGGCGGAGAACTGCTGCAGGAGCTCCAGCTCACTCAGCGGACTGACCTCGGAGAACATGGTGGTCGCCTCGGCCGCGGTACAAGCGAGGTCCATAACGATCCGCTGGAGCCCTTCGTGGGCGAACTGCTTGTGGCAGTCCGAGAGGACCGCGATCTCGGGTGCCTCGGCACGGGGTCGTCCCTCGCGCAGGATGTCGGTCATGGAGGCCCGGATCATCGGCATGACGTAGCCGGTCGGCTTGTCGAAGGCCAGGCCGGCAGTGGGGGTTGCCACGAAGCGCTCCTGTCGCGGGAGGCGGGGGCGCCGCGGCTTGTTGGCCTTCTGCCTGCCCATCGGCGTTGTCCTTTTCGCTCGTCCGTTCTGAGCAGGCCAACGAGCATCGCGCCCAGTTGTTGCTCGGCCATGCGGGGTCCTTGGGCCCTCTGGCGTTGGCATCTTCGTGACGCGGTCGGTGACCGGTGGGAGCAGGCTCGTGTGTGTCTATTCGACGACGTCGCGCGGGAGCGGGCCGGTCAGCGGACCGCCGTTTCCCCGGCCGGCGCCGTGGCCTGCTGGGGCACGACGATTCCCTCTACCTGTGCCTGCGGCCCCGGGCGCAGCGTCCAGGGCACCGCTCCTGTGTCCATCAGCCAGCCGTTCGCCAGCAGTCTGCGTACGACGAGCCCGCACAGATCGCGGGACAGGGCCCAGCCCAGCCCGTCGCACAACTGCCGGTGAGAAGGCCCGTGCCCGTGCTCCGCACGAAATGCCACGGTGAAGCGGGCCGCCAGCGGCCCACGGTCGGGAACTGTTTCCTTCCACTTGCCGTAGTCGGCCAGCATGCGCTTGCGGAAGTGCGGAGCACCCTGGACGGTCATGAAAGCTTCTGCCACCTGCTCGACCGGGCGGGCGCACACCGCGCAGTTCTGGACCGCCTCGGCATGCCGTCGCAGCGCCGGGCTCGCCTCCGCTTTCCACCGCTCCCACCCTGCGGCATCGAATTCGATGACCCGCGTGCGGGCGACCGCTCGTCCAGCGTCACCGCGCTCCTGCGCCGAGGGTTGCTGTGGCGGCACTTCTCCTACGGTCTGCCCTTCCCTGGCCTCGGGCTTCGGGCGCAGGCCGGACAGATGACGCACAGCAGCGGAGAGCCGGTAGTGGTCACCGGACACATCTTCCAAGAACCCCTTGTCCACCAGCTGCACCAGTACGGTCCGGCACGCCTCCGGCAGCGTCCCGGGCACAGCGCCGTCCCGCGTCGACGTGCTGTGCGCGGCCATGAACAGCGCTGCCAGGCGCGCGGCGGGAGCAAGCTTCTTCACCGGCTTGGCCGTAAGAGTCCTGGTGGTCCACCCTGAAACCCGGGAGCGAACCATCTTCCCGAACGGCAGCGGGTGACCCACGCCGGCAGCGAGTTCGGGCACCGTGACTGCGACGGGTACGTCCAGATCCCCCGCCAGTAGCGCCTCGGGGAGATCCCATCCCATGCCGCGCAGCGCGTCGGTGGCGTCGCGCGGATCCTCCAGCCGAAGAGAGCGCAGATCCGTCCCCGTGAGGTTGCCCATGCCGCCACGGGCGGAACGGATCGCCACCACGACGGCCAGCAGCTGCGCGTCGGCGCCGGCCAGCGGGAGCCCGGCCACGTAGTCCAGCAGCCTCCGGGCCGCCGCTCCCTGGCTCGTGGTCAGCAGGTACGGCACCTTCGCACAGGGCGTGGCAGGGGCAGGGAGAGAAGTTGCGGAGCTCGACATGCCGCATTCAACGGAACCGTGAGGCCAAGGTCACCCATGTGCAGCCTCCACACAACCGGGTTCCACCCACATGGAGGCAGCCTGTGAACCTCGCTGGGCCCCAGGAGTATTCCTCGCATGTGGTGGGGCCGCCACGGCTCGTTCCGCTCAGAAGTACGCGCTTGGGGTTACGGCATGGGTTATTCGGCGCGGGGCGCCGAGTGCTGGATGAGAAACGCGGTCGCGGCGGCGGTGGCGTCGGTGGAGGTGTCGTGGGCGGGTTCGCTTTCCTCGTACTGGCCGTCGGCGCCGGTGGCGATGTACCACCAAGCGACCGCCTCCGGGTCGTGGTGAACGACGGCGGATCCGTCCGCGTACCCGAAGGGGATCGCCTCGTGGCCCTGTCCCCGGGCAGGGACAGCGTCAGGCCACTTGGTGCGGGCGGCTTGCCGGGTGATGCTCCAAGCGGCGCCGATCTTGGGGTAGGTGGCGCCCTGATGCCCGGCGATTTTCGCATGGTGATCGAATCTGTTCGGGGGCGGCGGGCTCATTGCTGTGCGGCCCTGCGGAGCGCGGCTGACATCGGCCGGCAGCTGGTCCACTCGTCGCGGACTCGGAGCTGGGCGCCGTCGGTGAAGACGCCTTCCCCGGACGGAAGCTGGTGCTGGCGGTGCAGAGCGGGGCGGCTCAGCGCGGCGTCCGCGGAACGGTCGCGGTGACCGTTCCGCGGGCGCTGGCGTTGTCCGCCGAGCTACAGGTGTTGCTGGAGGTAGTAGAGCAGGAGGCCGGCCGCGCCGGTGCCTGTGCCGTAACACAGCCCGCGCAGCAGGTGGAGGGAGGCTTCGTCGCGGTAGCGGCGCTTCCGGCGCTGTATCCGGCCGGGACGCAACGGTCCGGCCGTGGTGCTCGACGAGTTGGTGGGCAGGGCGGTGCCCGGAGGTCTACGCTTCATGGCAGTGACGTCCTTTCACAGGTGCTGTCATTGCTGAGGAGCCTGCTGGCGGTCCATGGCCTCGGAACCGGAGACCGCTGTGCGGGTTCTTCGCTGTTCTCACTGGGCCTGGCCGCACCCTTGGAGGCGCACGGCGAGGTCGTGGTCAGGCCGGCACACGAGGACCTCGCCGGTGTCGCCGCGGGTGGCCAGGCGGTAGACCTCCTCTGTCAGGGCCGGCTGCCACTCCCGGACGCGGGGGGCATGGCGCCACTCCCAGATCGCGAAACGGCGCAGGCCGTGGAGGAAGGTCTCATCCATTTGGCCCGGAGTGCTCACGGAGATGAGCACGTCCAGCCAGTGGTCAGCCTCGTCGGTCTCACCGCGGCCAAGGTGGTGGAGGTGGAGGCAGCAGGCGGCGATGCCGTTGCCGGCACCAGCGGCGAACTGCCACCAGAACTGGGCGCTTTCGGGGTCTCCGGCGAGGTGCAGCATGCAGGCGAAGACGTGGGCGCCGTCCACATCGATCTCCTCCAAGTCGCTGACGCGCACCAGCAGCACCCAGCCGTCCTCGATGCCGCCGCGGTCGGTCTTCTTGCCGATGGCCTCGGCGAGGCGTTCGACGTGTTCGGCGGCGCCGGGCTGGTCCAGGGCCCAGCGCACGACGACCGTCAGCTGCTGGTGGGCCTGGGAGACGGCCGGTGCCTCCTTGGGGGGTGTCACATAGCCGGCGTCTTCAGCCAGCCGGCGCAGCCCGGCGCCCGCGTCGAAGGCATGCGTCTCGGCGCGGAGCGCGCTTGCGGCGGCGGCGAGGAGGTGGTCAACGGTGGTGGGCTCGGCGGTCACTTGGGGTTCCCCTCCGTCCTGATGTGTGAGGGAACGGCCTGCTCCAGGCGTTCCTTGGCCTTGCGGCAGTGGTAGTCGACGGTGCTGTTCGTGACGCCGAGGTACCAGGCGATCTTGCTGGTCTCCAGGTTCAGCACATGACGCATGACGAGGGCGTCGAACTGCCGCGGGGGCAGCTTCCTGAGCCCGTTGAACAGGCCGATCTCACCGTCCAGGCGGCGCGAGTTTCTCCCGGAAGGAGTTCAGTTCCTGCGAGACCACGGTCTTGCGCAGGATCGCCCAGATCTGGCCTTGCATGTTGCTCTCAGTGAGCAGGGCGTCCCAGTGACGCAGGATCTCCAGGAACGCCCGGTGCACGGCGGCTTCGGCGGCCTGCTGACTGCCAGTTATCAGGCGGGCGTACTGGTGGTACGCCTCCTGGTTGGCCACGTACAGGGCCTCGAACTCCAGCGGCAGCGGCAGTGCTGCCTCGGCCACAGGGCTGCCGACGTCGTCCCAGTGGTGGGCATCTTCGCTCATAAGTCCTCTTCGCTGAGGGCCGGAAGCGAAAGGTCATGGTCAAGCCCCTCCGCCCGTTGGTGACGGCCACTCAACTCCCCGAAACGGGCGGACACGCATGCGCCCGCCATCGAAAATCACACAGTGATCATGAAAGACTGCACGGCGTCACAAGATACCCGCCGGTAATGCTGCGTGACCTGGCCATTCGAAGATCACTCAAGCGAGCGGTCTATACCCATTCTTCACTTTCCGTGACGCACATCACAGGGGCACGGGCGCATGATCTGCCCTCCCCCGGGGGTGGCGCGCGCCCGCGCCGAACCACCCGCGCAAGACCCGCCGCTGCCGCCACACGCCCCCCTCCGGCTCCCGCCCCCACGGCGGCAACCTCGACAGCCTCGGGGATGACCGATCAGCCCTGCCACGACCGCGATACAGCAGGGCCGGGCCCGAACCGGCACCTGAAAGGGCCGCGTGAACGCGCCAAGGCAGGACGCACTAAAGGATGACGGAGGCGGCACGGCCGAGCTGGGCGCGGCGCACCGCCCGCTCACCATGCCCCTGTTGCGCGGCGAGTTGGCCGGGGGCTCGTCTCGCCCGGGTGCGCTGCAGCACCCGGACGTCGACGTCGGCCGCACGGCAGCTTCGCGGCCCGTACCGACGAGGTACTGGCGCAGGTGGCCCGGGAAGACACTCGGACCGAGCACGGCTACAGCACGCTCCCGCATCACCCACTACCGACCGGGGCGCTGACACGTGACCGTAGGCTCCTGGGCGATCGTGTGATCGTCGTTCGGTCCGGTGGAGGGGCAGCATGGCCAGGAGAAGCGAAGTCGACCCGTCGGTATCCGGGTTCAAGCCGGGAGACCTCTCCCGCGCCGCGACGGTGTCCGCGCTCGCCCTGGTGGCGGCGGCCGTGGTGATGCTGTTCGTGCCCGTCAGCAGCGAGGGAGTAGACGAGCAGACGCCCTCGTGCGGGTCGATCGCCGCCCCGGCCGACGAGTTGCGCTACGGACAGACCGCCGACTACGTCGCGTGCAACACACGGCATATCCGCCAGATCGGGTACGTCGGCCTCATCCTGGCTGGCGCCATCGGCTGCACAGTTCTCAGCTTCCTCACCCGGGTCGAGGGGCGAGGAACGAACCGCCCAACGACCACGGAGCCCGCAGAGCAGTAGAACCCCAGGCCGGATCGCTCAGCCATTACCGAGGCCGGCGGGTGAGTTGACCGGCGCCAGGAACCATCGAGGGCCGGTTTCGGGGTCACGGGCCCAGGCGTACTGCTCGCCCTCGGCCACGGTGAGCCCGTAGGCATACAGGTCGGGTGCCCCGTCGGCGAGCCACGCGTCCCATGCGGCCACGGCCTCTTCGGCCAGGCGTCGCGGCCCGCCCTCGCGTACCAGGAGCGTGCCGTCGCCGGCGGCGGTGAGCGATGCCCAGGAGGAGATGCCGTCGTGGAGCCAGGCGCTGGTCCCGTCCGCGTCGGTGGCGGTGGTCAGGCGCAGTCCGGACACGGCCACCCGCAGCGCGAAGCGAAGGTGCCAGTCCTGGTGAAGTGGCGTCAGATCGCGGGCGAGACCGTGTTCGTGGGCGGGCTCGTGGTCGGCGCGCAGCCGACGGAAGCCGACGTGGCGGGGCGCGGTGTCGCGGGCGGGCATGAACTGGGCGAGGCCGCGGACATGCCCGACGGCCTGGCGCCCGTCCTCGGAGACGGTGAGCGCAACGTGTCCCAGACGCCCCCAGGGGGCGACGATCCGCGCGCCGGGCCGGGCCTGGGCCACCCAGCTCCAGGGGACCGTCTCGACGGAAAAGGTGACGATGATCCGCTCGTACCCGTCGCCGGGTACGTCACCCGCCTCGCCGCCCCCGATACGCACGTGGACGTCGGCCCCGGCCTGTTCCAGGCGCCGCCGCGCCGCGGCGGCAAGCTCGTCGTCGACTTCGACGCTGGTGACCTGTCCGCGCCCCGCCCGGTGCGCGAGCAGGGCGGCGTTCCAGCCGGTGCCGGTGCCCAGTTCCAGCACCCGCTGGCCGGGCCGCAGCCGAAGCGCGGCGAGCATGTCCGCCACGACCGCAGGACACGACAGGCTGGAGGCTGGCACGCCCTCGCGTAGAGAGGTGATGGTGGCCGCGTACGGGTCGCCGTACACCAGCCGCGCCCACACCACCGGGTCCGCGTCGCGGTCGACGGCTTGATAAGCGTGCCCGCCCCACTCCCATAGCCGTGCGGGCGCGAAGTCGTGGCGGGGCAGTGCCTCGAACGCCTCGCGTACCCACCGGGTCCGCGGCCACAGGCCACGCCGTTCCATCTCCTCCCACAGCGCCTGGCGGCGCGCGGCGAGCGCGGGCTCAGTCGTCGTCATCCTCGTCCTGCCGGTGCTGACCAGTGGCAGGGAGCGACTCCACCGCCCCGTCAGCGTTGTCTGGAGGCGGTGTGCCTCCGCCCAGGTCCGGCTCCGGTTCCTCGTGCCGTCCCACGACATCCACCCCCCTTCAATACCTGCGGAGTCCCTGGCTCTCATGGTGACGCCCCCCAACCCACGCGGGTAGGTGCAGTGCGACACGGCAAGGATGCGGGGTGGCGCGGAGTGGCAGCAGCGCTTCCTGGCGATATGCCGAGGTCAGCGCGGAGGGAACGAGGCCAGATGACGGTCCCACTCGGCCGCCGCTTGCTGCAGGCAGGCGGCAGTGGCCTTGATCTTGACCACGTGCTCGTCCAAGCGCTCATCGCCATCCAGCCATGGCGGCGCCGCTTCCCGGAAGAGCCGGACTCGCACCAGGCCAGAGCCATCGCGCCAGCAAGCGTGACTGAAGGACAGAACGGGCTCCAGAAAGCAATCCAGGCCGAGGCCCCCAGTCCGACCTGGTCCGCACCGAGGCCGAGGGCACTGGTGGCGCAGACCGAGCGGCTGCGCTGACCGGAACAGACGACCCGGCGACGGAACCCCAGCGCCCTGTCCACCCGCCGCACCCCCGGCCCCAACACCCCGGCCTTCCTGGAACACGCGCTCGCCGTCCTGCGGCCCACCGGGCTGGACGGTGCGACGAAGATGGAGATCTTCGCCCAGCTCACCGCGTTCGTGGCCGGGCACGCCGCGCACGAGATCGCCCAGTCAGCGGCCTCGCGCTCCGCCGACCGGACCGCGGCCGAAGCCCGCTACCTCGCCGCTGTCGCAGCGGACGGCCACCACCCGGAACTCGCCGAAGCCCTCTCCACCCCCGGCCGCCCCCTCACCCCCGAACCCCCCGAACCCCCCTTCACCCGCTTCCTCAACCGCCTGATCGACGGCCTCGACACCGAGGACACCGAGTGACCCCTCCGCGCGCGGCGGCTCCGCCCTGCTGGAGACGGTGGCAGCCTCTTGACGGTGGCCCAGCGCTACTGCCTGGGCCGCGCCCGGGGATCTGCCCCGCCTCCAGCTCGCGGTCACCTTCCGCCTCCAAGGCGGCCTTCACATGCTGCGTGCTGCTGCCGCGCAGTGCGTGAAGAGGCTCAGCTCACGGTTTGACGGTGAGCGTGCAGCCGGCCGGGACCCAGCCCTTGGTCCCCTGGTAGTTCACATACGTCCACAGCTTCTTCTCCCAGCCGCACAGGTCGTACCCCTGCCCGTTGCTATCGGCGCAGCTCGCCTGCTTGGCCTTCTTGCCCTTGGGCCAGAGGCCCCGCGCCGTCGAGTTGAGCTTCTTGGTCGCGCGGATCTTGACGCTCTCCTTGGCCCAGAGCGCCATGCCCTTGTCGCATGCAGCACCCTTCACCGTCGCGGAAGCCTTCGCGGGCGCGACAGCCCCGGCTGAGACCGTCCCCGTGGTGAACAGTGCTGCCCCGGTCATCGCCGCGACAGCAAGCAGTGAAGCCACCTTGCGCATACACAAACCCCGTTCGCTCGAGCGAGCGCCCTGTGCGCCCGCGGTGGCGCGGAGTCTAGCCATTGGCGATCACTGCTTCGGCCAGGGGTGTGAATCTGCCGCTGGGTGTTCACGCGTTCCTCATCAGGTGTCATCGCCGTGCGCAAGCAGGGCCGATGACACCTTGATGCGGCTCGGGCGGGGCCAGACCCGTTCCCCGGATGTCGCCAAGGGGGAGCCTCACCTGACATGTACTTGGCTTCACGGTCGTAACACTTCTGTCAAGGCCACCCATGCGCCAACTGCCGTGTTCGGTACAGCAGGTAGCGTCTCCGAGGACCGCACAGTGTGCCGCTAACGGCTCGCACGGGACGGGGTGTAAGGGCGTCTTCTGCGGGCCGGGCCCGCGCCTGGCGCCCGCCCAGCCACCGTCCCCGGCCAGTTGGCATCCGCGAATGAACCCAAACGGAGAACACCACATGAAGCTGAAGTTGCTGGGGCCCGCCATGGCCGCCGCAGCCCTCATCGGCGCCACCATGACCGGTGGTGTCGCCTCGGCGAGCACGGTCGCTGCCGCCCCCTCCACCGCAGCGGCCGAGACCGTCGCCGCGTCGGCCTGTAGCGAGCAGCTCGGCCCGGTCACGCCGAAGGAAAGCGTGAAGATCCGCGCGTCGAAGAGCGCGGGCGCCACCGCTCGTGGCTTGTGGCCGAAGGGCAAGAAGGGCTACCTCTGCTACGCCGGTGTGAAGAAGAACGGAGGAACCCACGGCCTGTGCACCAAGGGGACCAGCAAGAAGTGGTTCTACGTCTCCTACGGCAACACCAAGGGCTGGGTACCGGCCACCTGCGTCAACGCCTGACGAATCGATAGCCGGAACCGCCTGATCACCGGTCCCGGCCCGCACGGGCGAGGTCGGGCCTGACGCCCGACCGAACCCGTGGGGCCGTCCGTCCGGATCGGCCGGGACCTGTACACAAGGCCGAGCACGATTACGCGCGTCTGGTGGCTGAGGACTGCCGCACCGCAGGAGCCAAAGTCCGCCCCGACACACGCCGGTGGCAAGGAGCGGTCGAATCCGAAGTGCGCGAGCACGGCTTCGACGCCGTCATCGAGTCCGCGCTCGCCGACGCTGACGAATTCCGCGCCAGCGCCCGCGCGTACCGACGTTCCGCCCACGGGTCGAGATCGTGGCCCTGGCCACCCCGGAGGCCCTCAGCCAGTTCGGGCTCGTGGACCACATACTGGCCGAGGGCCGCTAGGACCTGGCGCAACCACGACACCTGCGCGGGGGTCTGCCGCACACTGGCCGTCATCGAAGCCGAGCACTTGGCGGACCGGATCACCGTACCGGCGCTTCCATCATCGTCCCCGGCCACGGGCCGGTGCTCGACCCGGCCGGACTGCGCGCCCACATGGACTGCCTCGGGCCACCTGCGCGACCGCACGCACGCCCTGCATGCTCGCGGGGTACCCGCCGTCAAGGGCCCCGTGCCATCGTCCGCGAGGGCCTTCGACCCGAACTCGGACCGGTGGAGCGGCTGGTGGTGACCATCGGTACGGAGTACCGCCAACTGGACAGCACGGAGCCGGGGCCCCTCGCAGGGGTCCTGCCGGAGACGGTGGCCTTCGCCGACGAACTGGCCGCCCCTTCGTCCTGAGCACCGGTCGGCCGCCCGCGCCAGCCGTCTTCCGTTGCGCCTATTGCCACTGCGTATGCGCGGCCGGCCCATTCCCGGCGCCGACATCGGCCATGCACTCACCCGCTGCCGTAACTCGGCACATCGAAAGACCAGCAGCGGATCCCTTGTGGCGGATGTGCTCAGACGCAGGTAAGAATGCGGACGGGTGCGGCGCCCGACGGAAGTCCCGGCGACCCCACTCTCTTGCCAAGGGAGGGCACAGTGTTTGATTGTCCGAGGGCTGCCACCGCTTTGGTGTTGCTCTGCCTAGTCACCGGTTGCACGCAGGAGGAGAATTCCGAACCGAAGGCCGGAGCATCGGGAGTCGGCTCTGCGGAGGCGAGCAGGCCGACCGTTCCAGTCCCTGCGCCCGGAAAGGAGGCAAAGGCGATCGTCGTGCCGCTCGACCGCTATGCGCCCGCACCCGATGAGATGGGGGTCATCAAGGCCGCCGAGGACGTTCTGACCGGAAAGTGCATGCGCCGAAGGGGCCTGGAGTGGAAGCTGGCGCCGAGGGCATCCGCGAAAGACACCGAGCCGCGCAACCGCCGTCGCTACGGGGTCGTCGAACCTGTAATCGCGAAGATCTACGGCTACCATCTCCCTGCTGACCGTCCGACGGTCGCAAAGCGTTCAGCGGCGATGAGGGCAAGGGACAAGGGACTCGGTACGGCCGAGAAGAAGGCGGCCTATGGCTCGGGCCGCAAGTTGGGCGGCTGCGCGAAGAGGGCCAGGAAGGAGTTGGCGCAGGGCCTCCCCGACGCCGACTTCGGGCTGCTCAACAACACGATCGGCGCGACCTACGAGCAGTCCATGAAGGACCGGGCGGTAGTACGGGTCTTCCGGGCCTGGAGCGCCTGCATGAAAGAGCAGGGCTATCACTACACCAACCCGATGAAGGCCATCACGGACAAGCGATGGCTGAAGGGCGACCGGGTCTCCCGCATAGAAATACAACAGGCACGCGTCGATGTGCGCTGCAAGAAGCAGACGGATCTCGTGTCGGTCTGGAACGCGGCGGAGGACCGCATTCAGGAAAGAGCGA
This sequence comes from Streptomyces sp. NBC_01775, assembly GCF_035917675.1. Taxonomy (NCBI): domain Bacteria; kingdom Bacillati; phylum Actinomycetota; class Actinomycetes; order Kitasatosporales; family Streptomycetaceae; genus Streptomyces; species Streptomyces sp. NBC_01775. Next base: position 86,245 of record NZ_CP109105.1, read on the forward strand.
TCAAGGCCGAGCCCGGCGCGTTCAAGGAACTGAAGCAGGTACAGCGGCAACGGATGGGCGCCGCGCATCGGGTACTGGAGGAGAGCTGAGCGCGTTCCGTGGAAACTGCGCTGGCCGAATCGAAACTATATCAGTCTTTCAGGTCGACGCACCAGCCATCTCCACATTCGAATTCCATCGAATCTTGTTCACCTGCGGTCGTCTTGCTGCTCTACTCAGCTACGGCACCGGTGGCAAATGAGACTCCCGTTTCCAAAGCCGCCACCAGTAGGCAAATTTTCGTTCCCCTCAGCAAATGAAGGATGGCTCGCATGAAGCGCAAGGTCGTTGGGGCGCTGGGCGCCCTGTCTCTGGGTGTGGCCTCATTGATGTGGTCGGGCACAACTGCACAGGCCCAGGAGAGCGAGAGGGCTACAGCCAACGACTCTCAACTGCAGGGCGCCTCCTGCGTGGGCATGAGCATCTGTCTCTACGAGCACGACGACTACAAGGGGGACAGGCTCGTGATCCCCGACTGGAAGAACGTGCCGAGCCTCGCGGCGAAGGGGTTCGACAACAAGGCCAGCTCGATAGCGAATCTGACAAAGTACGACGCGACCTTGTACACCAAGGCGAGCTACTCGGGCGCCACCTACGTCTCCAACGTGGATAGAGGCAACGGTCTGGACAGCGACTTGACCAACAACAATTTCGACAACAAGGCCAGTTCGCTCCAGTACAAGGACTGAGGCCGTCCGTCCCCTCACCTCGTCTCACCGTGCAGCCGCCATCCCAACCAGCCCGGCCGGCGCCGACCGGCCGCGCGGGACGTTGCGGCGAGGGGTGCCAAGGGGCGCGGGGCCGTCCTCATATGCAGCTCCGCCGCGTGGGCGCCTCCGACCACGCACCCCCGCAGCCTGCGGACGCCGGGCAGGGGGTGCCCCTTCACCGGACCGACCCGCCGGAGGCCCTAGTCCAGCAGGATTTCGCCGCCTGACCTGCGGATTTGGCTGGGCGGCCGGAGTGCAGCGGGTCATGGAGTGATGCGGGGCGGTCTCACGGAGGCCGCCCCTCGAACGAGCAACAACGCCTCATCAGGTAATGGCAGCGACGGGCGACTGCCTGGCGTCGTCGGCGCCAGTTCGACCAGTTCATCGCGTGGCGCCGGTCTCGATGTCCGCACAGGTGCGGGGGCCGGGGACGACAAGCTGCCAGGAGTCGCCGAACCTCCGCCACGGTGAGGTCGATGGCCCCAGCCGCCTCACCGGTTCCGCCCCTTTTTCCCGGGCCTGGTGAGTTGTGGCCGCCAGAAAGGCATGCGCGAGCATGGCAAGGGTGATAGCCGATACCAGCCCACGTAGCGACGGACCTCGTACTGATCCAGGCCGCACTCATTCTTCGCGGCCTGGAAACACTCCTCGATCGCCCAGCGCGACCCGGCGATCCGCACCAGTTCCCCACCGATGGTCTCCAAAGGGGCGTAGCCGAGGTAGATCGCGGATCAGCACCGCGCGCCCGTTCTCACCCAACCTGCCACGCCCCAACCCACTCACCTGCTGGCGTCACCCGCCACGTGGCGCATGTCTACATGCCACGCCCACGGCGAGGTTTGGGGCCTTCAGGTCCCGGGCGATGTGCCGGCCAGCCGGGACTGTTGCGCGACGTGGCACCAGGTCCCTCTTGGGGGGAAGGCCCCTTGCGGGAGGTGGTGCTGCGGGCACGCGCGGCTGCTGCGGACGGCCGTGTTTGGGCGGGGTCGTGGGAGCGGCGTTCCGTCGCTCGGTGTTTGGCGAGGTTGGCGCCCTGAAGAGCCGTTGCCATGAAGCCGGGGGCAACGTTGCCGCTCTCCGGCGGGATCGTCTTGCTGTCGAAAGCTGCAAGGCGGGATATGTCCTCGGGGCTGAAGACATTGGTGGGGAGTACGCGAGAGGCAGCTCCGGTCACGTCGACCGTGTGCTGACGCCCCTTGGCCTCGAACGCCAGGCGGTAGCCGAGGTACTGCCGGTCCTTGTCGAACATCAGCTCTCCGCGGACCTGACCGCCCGACGACCGTGCCCAAGATTCCAAGGAGGCAAGGGCCTGGGGAGGGCGGGCGATGCGGCCCAGACACGCCACGTAGGCATCTCCGTCGATGCCGAGTGGGTTGCCTCCGCTGTCGAGTGCCGCAAGACGGACCCCGCCGTCAGGTGCGGCCACCGTGCCGATCGCCCCGACGTAGTGTCCGACGTAGTGTCCGCTGTATACCGCCAGTCGGCCGTCACCGCCGTATTCAGCGTCGTACGTGCGGCGCAGCTCCGTGTATTGGGCATCGTTGTGGAGCGCGAATGGTGCTTCTTTACCCACCAGCACGACCCTGGCGTCCTGGTTGCCCTGCAGGATGATCTCCGCGTTGGCCTTAGCAGCGCCGCCGGCCCCCGCGAGGATCCAATCCTTGGCTATGGAAGGGTCGCACTTGCCGTCCGCGATTTCGTCGCCCATGAGGACACGGCCAGGCGCGTCAGCACGGGCCTGCTCCCATGCCTCGGTCGCCTGAAGAGTCTCGATCGCGGCCGCGACCCGAGTATTCTCCGCGGCCCCCAGTGCGTCGGACACCTCCGGGCCGGCGAGTACCTCCAGGGTCTTGGCGGCACGGCCCTTGGTCTCAGGCGTGGCGAGAAGCTGCTCACAGGCCGCGGCGGCCTCGGCGGTGCCCCTTGTGGTGAGCCACTCTGTGAGGACGTCCGTTGCCTCTCGCGCAGTCGGCACCTGACGGTTGGCGCCGGGGATGATCTCAGGCGGGATACCGGTGGCGACAAGCGGGGAGCCCTGCACCTCGACCTTCACAGGATCGGAGCCGTCGGCCGGGGTGATCTCGGCGATCAGGCGGCCTCCGACGCCGATGCTCAGTTCCGCCCGTCCGTCGATGAGGGGGCCGCGTGCCGCAGCGGTGTCCTCCCAGAGCTGGAGTGCTGGGAGGGGCACCCGCTGCTGCGGATCAGCGAACTGGTACGGGTCGCCCAGGCCGCTCTGGCGCAGATGGCGTACTTGCTCAGCGGACTGGACGATCGCTTCAGCAGGGTCGATGTGCCAACGCCCGCACGCATCGACCAGCAGTACATTCGGGTCACGCCCGGTGAGCGCGGCGCCCCCACCGATCATGATTTCGAGCTGCGGGTACCGGCCCTCGGGCAGGGTTGCCTGCTTCGCTCGAAGTCTGGCAAGTGTCCGGTTGCTGAGCGCGGTGCGCCGCTGGGCGGCGGCGGCGGCAAACTGTTTGAGCTCTTCGCGCCGCACGGGCGTCCCGTCCAGTCGCAGTCCCGGCATGGGAAACGTACCCAAGGGCGACGACACCTGCTCCTGAGTGGCACGCGCCGACCGCGCCTCGACCAGTGCCCGCGCGTCAGCCGCACTCAGCAGTTCGAAAGGCAGGGCAAGCTCTGCCATCGCCTCACGCGCCTCGGCCCGCAAGCGCGAGCGCATGACGTCCAAGCGCAGGTGAGCCGCGCGCTGCTCGGCCGCGCGGCTCTGCGCGTCCTCGGCGGAGGCTCTTGGTCTCAGGCCCAACTCGTCGACGAGCGCCGAGAACCGGTTGCGGGCTTCCTCTTGCTCCGGGGCGGTTAGCCCCGTGTCGTGCATCCTGGTCGCCAGGTAGTTGAACTCACCTATCCGGCCCATGTCCGCGTGAGACAGCTCCCGGTGCCCGGGAGCTACGGTGCCGAAGGCCAAGAGGTTCTCCAGCGGCACCCGCCCGCTGACGGCGGCCCGGTCCCGTACCGCGAGCAGCTCGCCCACTTCCCGGGACAGCACCTGTCCCACCTGCTCCGACGGCAGTGTGTCGGCGAGCTGGACGACGTACCGATCGGTCGTCGTATTGGTAAAAGTGCGTGCCACCAGCGGCTGCGACAGCGGCGCCGTGTCCAGACGCAGCTCCACCCGCTCGCCGACCGGGTCCCTCAGCAGGAAGAAGCGTCGACCGTCCTGGTCCACTACGGCCTCGGCACGTAACCGGTCGGAGTACAGGTTCCGAAGCAGCGCCGGCAAGGCAGCCTCAGCTTCGGCGAGCAGCTGTCTCTCCGCGGTACTCAGGTCCACTGAAACCCCCGGCAATTCATGAGCCCCCCGTAAGATCAGGCCATGCTGACTGCTCGTTCCCCACAGGAATCGCACCTTTACATAGATCTGCACGGTTGCGTATGCGGAACGACGCAGTTCGATCGGGAGCACCGGCTGGAGAACTGGGACGGAGTCCTGGTCAGCGTGTACGAGGGCAGCTGTCCACAGTGCGGCCGCACACGCTCGTTCAAGTTCACGATCTCCGACGACCGGCCCCCCGCTCCCCCGGCGTTCGGTGGCCCCGAGCCTTCGCGGATCATCGACCCGGGCGAGTTTCTGTGGATCAGTGACCAGGTCTCCACCCAATCCGGGCTGCGGCTGCTGAACACGCCACTCGCCGAGCACCACGAGATCCGTCCCGCCACCGCGTACGCGATCGCCGCACTGGAAGAGGTCGCCAAGTTCCTGCCCGAGGGTGCCGACCAGATCTCGGAGGACCGCTTCACCTCTGAGCGAGGGCGGGAGATGCACGCGAAGGACCCGACACGGTTCACTCGCCAGGAGATCACCGCCGCACTGGAGCTGAAGCGGAGAGTTCTCGCCGATATCGACGGGATCAACTCGCCGCGGGACCGAGAGGACTCCGGGGGCAGCGCGTAGGAGGAGCTAACAGAATGGGCGTCGGTCCATGTCCGTTCCAGTGACTCGTTGGACCGGCCAGGGGAGGCGCAAGGACCCGCCGTGGGTGGTGTCGGACGACCTGTGGGAGCGGATAGAGCCGCTGCTGCCGGTGCGGCAGCGCCGCCGGATATATCCCGGCCGTCTCCCACTGGATGACCTGGTGGTGTGGCGTGCCACACCGGCTTGTAGCCTTCCCGGGCTCTGTTTCCTTCTAGCAGATGATCTTTTGAGGAGAACCATGAGGAAGACAGCCCGGCGGGCCGCCGGCCTGCTGGTGGCGACTGCCGCGGCCGTGTCGGTCATGAGCGTCACGGCGCCGGGAGCGCAGGCATACGACTGGAACTGCAATGGCAAGAAGGTCAGCCGCTGCATCACCAAGTCCGGCGGCAAGTTCACCGTGAAGTTCAGGAACAACACGAACAAGAAGGTGAAGGGCAGCTTCGGCATCACCTGCGCCGGCAGCAAGGGACAGAAGCTCTACACCGTGCGGACGAACCTCGCCGCCAACTCGGGCTACATCCCCGCACTGCGAACCTGCCCCAAGGGCTACCGCTACAGCGCCGTTGGCTGGCAGGTCAGCGCCGACACGTACTACACGCCGTACATCCGCTTCTGACACCTGGCCCTGTGCGGAGCCTGCGCAGGGGGCCCCGGCTTGAGGAATCGACGGACTGTGGGCCAGCGGCAGGCCACAGCACATGCCCAACAGCCTGCCAAGGGAGAAACCGCAGCTCAGAGCGCGTAGCGCAGCTTCGGTCACAGCGGTCTTGAAAACCCTCGTAGCAGCGATGTCACCGTGGGCTCAAACCCCACCGCCCCCGCGCCGGTAGAGAACATGCACGTCAGAAGGGGTACCCGGACATCCGGGTACCCCTTCTGACCCGGTCGCGTGTGCCAGCCTGTCCCACCTGATCCCAGCTTGGATCAGCCTGCGTGGCCAACCTGCGGCCAAGCGGCTTGACTGCGGCTGCGTTCGCCATCCGCCGGTGGGGGCCGGCTCGGCCCGGGGCTTGCCTGCTCCGTCGCCGCTGGGATGCGAGCTGATGCGGAACTAAGTTGGGTGTAGCTCTTCTGCAGGGACGGGCTGATCTGGGAGAACGACCATGGCATGATGCGGCCCATGGCAGGAAGAGACCGCGAGGCCTGGCGTCGTGCCGTCGACGGGCTGGTAGTGCGCACCGGACGCAAAGATGATCTTCCCGAGCTGGTGCGGATCTACAACCACTACGTCACCCATTCGATCATCACCTTCGATACCCAACCGGTCACGGTAGAGAGCCGCTTGCAGTGGTTCGAGGGATTCTCCGACACGGGCCCGCACCAGCTGTTTGTGGCCACTGCCGACGATCGGGTACTCGGGTGTGCCACAAGCAGTCCCTACCGGACGCATCCGGCCTTCGAGCAAACGGTTGAACTGGGCGTCTACGTGGATCCCGATGCGCGGGCCGCTGGGATTGGTTCGGCCCTGTACCGCACCCTCATCGAAACGCTGCGCTCGCAGCCGGTCCATGTCGCGCTGGCTGGGATCGCACTTCCCAATGATGCTTCGGTGGCTCTGCACCGTAAGTTCGGCTTCACCGACGTGGGCACCTTCGACGAGTACGCCGCGAAGAACGGCGGTTACATCAGCTCAGTCTGGATGCAACTGCGCCTGCCCCCTTCGGGCTGACCCTGGAGGGGTACTCCAGATCGTGCGGCGGTGCGGCTTTTGACCTCATGGCCGGTCGCACCAGGAGACCGCAGCGATCCGCCAGCCATCCGGGGTGAGTACGAACTGCATCGTCTTCGTCCCGCCGCCCTCGAAGGGCACGCCGTCGAGGATCCCGGACTTCCGGTACTCGCTGAACCGCGATGCGATGGCGCCAACGGTCTTGGTGCGCTCCGAAGTCTCCCACTCGTTGAAGTTCACCAGTCGGCCCTCGGCCAGCAGTTGTTGGCGTGGCTCGATGAACTCCTCCACGGTGTACACCGTGAACTCCGGCCCTGCCTTGATGAGGACGCCCCCAGGCACTACCAGTCGGCGGACCCGATCCACATCTGCGGCCTTGCCGCCCCTGTTGTCGAACGCACTGAAGAACTCGGCGGCGACGCCGTCGATCTCGGCCTTGGACATGCTAGGACCGTAGCACCGGCACCGGTTCGCCCTTGCGCGATGTGTGCGGCATTCCTGAGTGACGGTCGTATTCAGGCGGTCAGGCGGTCTTCCTGCTGGTCGGGGGTGGGGTAAAGCCGCTGGTGTTCGCGGGCGGTGTGGTAGTGCCAGTAGGTGTCGAGGTCGCCGTTGGCGGTCACGGTGCGGAGTCGGAGGACGGCTTCGGCACCGTGAAGGCCCCAGCGGGCACCGGTGATGTCGAGGCGGTCGGCGATCAGACGTCGGCAGGCGCCCTCGACCGCCCCGGTGGCGATCGGCCAGCCGTGCTCCAGGGCGGTGTCGTAGCCGAGCTGGTCGAGGTGACCGGTGAGGTAGCGGACGCACGTGTCCACGCCTTCGCGTTTGCTCGTGGTGAGGTGTTCACGGTCGGCCTGGGCGGTCATCTCGGCAGCGGCGCGGTCGGATTGGCCGTGCAGGATCGTGGTGAGGTGGCCGGCGGTCCATGCCTCGGCCTCAGCGGTGCCGGGCTTGTGGAAGCTGTGCGCGGCCGTCCAGCAGTACTCCGCGAAGTGTACGAAGTCCAGCAGGATGTGCACCGGGGCGTCCCGCCCGGCGGCCTCGGCTTCGATCAGGTCCAGTTGGTGGCGGGCGCCGTCCACGAGCACGACCCAGGGCCGCTGGTGAGCGCGATCGCGGGCTTGGGCCTGGTCGAAGGCGTCGGTGATGACCTGCTCGGGCGGGCGGACGAAGGAGGCGGTGCACCACTTGTCCTCGGCCTTCGGCCCTGGGCGGAGGGTCCGTTCGCCGCTGCGGCCGCCGGCCGGGTGGATCACATCGTGCGCTCTCCTGAGGGCCGGGCGGGTGTCGAAGACGCAGGCCACGATGGCCATCCGCTTGCGGTTGGGTTTCTCGCCCGGGGCGAGCCGGCCGCGGCGGGGCTGGGCGGCAGCCTTCAGGGCCGCTTTGCGGGTGGCCCCGCGCAGAGCTTCGGGCCGCATGCCCACGCCCTTGCCGTCCACCTGGAGTACCAGCGGCATGTTCCGGCTGCACGGGATGGGGATCTTCGTTCGGTAGAAGGCGTCAACGTCCACCGCCGCGGCGGCCACGAGTTCTTCCAGCCGCCGTTTGCCCAGCACCTTCCCGCAGCGGCGCTCGATCGCCGCTGTCGCCTGGCCGTAGGAGCCGCGCACGGCTTCGGTGACGGGCGAGCCGGCGCAGGCCCATCGAGTGCCGACCCGCGGGCAGCGCGAGCACCGCATCGGCGGGGTGGACGTTGGACAGGTCCAGACCTCGGTGGGCGACTCGTTCCACCCGCACCAGGCCGAACAGGCAGGCCAGCCAGCGTGCATGTCCTGTCTCCCGCCAGGGCCGCACCCGTCCCCCCGGTCCCACCACGACAGGCCGCCCGCCGGCGCGGAGGTGTGTCTCCTCCCGTGCGGCGCGCAGGTCGAGATGGTCCTGCAGCAGCTGGCGCATGATCTCCCGCCCCGCCACTTCCAGCGGCCCCGCCGCCGGAACCGGCGGCGGCGCTTGGGCTGACGGCGCGGGAGCGGGACGTGCTGCGCCTGGTGGCCGCCGGGCGCAGCAATCGGCAGATCGCGGAAGAGCTGTTCATCTCGCCGAAGACGGCGAGCACGCACGTCTCCCACATCCTGGCCAAGCTGGGAGCCGCAGGCCGGGGAGAGGCGGCAGCCATCGCGCACCGGCTGGGTGCGCTCGACGGGTGACGCCGCCTGCGGGCGCCGGGGGCTCAGCCCTCCCGGCTCGGCCCGCACGTGCTTCAGTCGGCTGATCTTCAGCCGTAGGCCGCCATCCGCTCGCGGCTAGGCGGTTTCGTTTGGATCAGTCGGTCGTTGGACCTGTCCTGGCCCGCAGGGCCAGGACGATGAGGACTGCATCAAGCTGAAGCGAGGATCTCCGGTCGGAGGTTCCGGAACCCGCGGCGGACACGGGCCGCGCTTCGTGGTCTGTCATTGAGGTTCCAGCAGGCTACGGCCCGGCGCTTCGTCCGTGCAGCCGCCGTCGCGTCCGTTGATGAGGTTGCTCATGTGAGTGGCCAGGCCCCGGGCGTCATAGAGTGCGGCACGTTTTGTACAAACTTCAGGTAGGCGAGTAAGTCCTGCTCATCGAGAGCGCGCTGCTCTCCCCTTGGCGGCGTCTTCAGCGGCGTTGCTTTCGCCGTGTGCTGCTGTGCCGGCCCCGATACTCCTGCTAGCCCGACTGCGCTCACAACAGGAGTAGTTGAGGCATATGTGACTAGTGTGGCACCGCGCCTGGCTGCCCGTACGGCCGATGCGGACCGCCCGCCGGTCACGGCTCGCATGACCGGCGCCTGCCACAACGCGACGATCGCATCGATGAGGCCGGCGGCGACCTCACCCCACATCCCAGGAGTGGTGGAGGCGTTGCCGGCGAGGGCTCGCTCCCTTTCTACGGACATCTGCGTGATCAGGTGGCGCGTCATCGCAGCGCGTTCCGCATACAACTCTGCGGGCAAGCCGGGCAGGCAGCGGTTCATGCCCTCCTGCAACGCATGCATCGATGGAGCGGTGACGGAGACTTCCTCAGTCGTGATCGCGTGGAGAGAGGGGTCGGCCGCGACCTGGGCGATGAACCGCGCATACCAGCTCGGGCTGCCCAAAGCGTCCAGATGCTCGGTGGTCGGAAGGACCGCGCATGCCACCCAGTCCCGCAGGTCCGCGGAATCACCGATTTCGGCCAGCAGCCGCGCCCGGATCCCCTCGATCTGCTCGGCGTGCCTGCGGACGATCGCGCGAACCACATCGGCCTTGGTACCGAAGTGATAACTGACCGCTGCGTTGTTCCCCTGTCCGGCGGCCTCGCTGATGTGGCGGTTGGCCACCGCATGTATCCCGCGTTCGGCGAACAGCCGCTCCGCCGCACTCAGCAACGCCTCCCGCGTAGCGGCGACCGTCGCCCGTCTCACCGGGGTATCGACGAGCTTCTCGCTCGGGGCCGCGTCTTCCATTACGACCGTCTGCTTCATTATGTTTCGTCACCTTGTCTTTCCGCACCCCGAGCGACATCGACCATCAAAATCGACCATCCAGTTCAAGTTCTTCCGCCGCCATTCGTTCCCAGCGACCGGCAACCTCCGTCGGTGAGGTCTCTCCGCAAGGGCTGTCCCATAATCCGCAGTAAACCGGCGAGCGGCCGTAGTCGGCGTCGGGGATTACGGGACAGCCTTCAAATCAATCCGCTTTCGCCGCATGCGCAGACGGCTCACAGGGGCACCGGGGTCACCGCAGCCTCTGCCTTGCGTACCAGTTTCCGCACATGCCGACTGACGCTGCTTGCGTCGCCGGTGACTTCGGTGAGCATGCTCAGGAGTTGCTTGCTCAGTGCCAGCCGGGCAGCCGGGTCCGCGATCTCCATCCAGTGCTGCACCGCGCGCCGGGCGCCGGCCAGCGTCACCGGATGTCGTATTCCCCACACGGTCGCCTGGAGCCGGACGACATGCAGGTCCCAGTGGGTCGCCACCTCTGGTTCGCCTTGCAGGCCGGCGATCCAGCCACGCATTTCTCTGATGCTGATCGTGTGGGTGTGGGCCTGGCCGTAGGTAGCGGTCGCCTCCTGGTCGAGGTTCTCGGCCTGGACAGCCGCCCAGGCCAGACGCCGGCGGTCGTGGGGTGGCGCGAACGTGGCCGTGATGGCGTCGACCCGCTCCCGGTACTCCTCCGGGGGAGGGGGAGGCTGCCCGGTTCCCTCCGGCGGGCCCGCGTCGGGGAGTACCGGCCCGGCAGGCGCATGGAGCCTCACGACGGGTGAGAGATAGGGCAGCTGTTCGGGGATCCAGAACTGTGCGGACACGGTCCCCCAGGCGGCGAACTGCGGTCCTTCCGTCATAGCTTCACCCCTCGCTTGCGCAGGTAGGAGGCCGGGTCGATGTCTGAGCCGTACTCCGGGCCGTTGCGGATCTCGAAGTGCAGGTGCGGGCCGGATACGTTCCCCGTGGCGCCGGAGAGGCCGATCTTCTGCCCTCCCTTGACGTCCTGACCGGCGGAGACAGAGAGCTTGGAGAGGTGGCCGTACTGGCTGTACGTGCCGTCCGAGTGCCTGATGACGACCTGGTTGCCGTACGCACCGCCCTCACCGGCCATATGCACGGTGCCGGATCCGGCTGCCTTGACGGAGGTCCCCGTCGGGACGGTGAAGTCGATGCCCGTGTGCATACCACTGGACCAGGCGCCGCCGCGCTGGTGGTACGGGGTCCCGAGCGGGCCGTCCACGGGCCGGGCCCACCCGGAGGTGGACAGCTCACCACCAGGGCCGGTCAGCTCCGCGACACTGCCCATAATGATCTTCACATACTTGTAGGTCTCGCCCTTCGCGAACGACTTGGGGGGTACACCCGCGAAACGATCAACGGCGCACCACCCCGCGTTGTAGCCCGCCAGTGCCAACTCGGTCGGGGAGCCGTTGTACTCCGAGGGGTGCTTGACGGTCTCCCTCGGGCAATCGTTGGGGTACTTGGCGGGGTTCTTGGCCTTCCTCAGCAGTGAGCACATGAACCTGCCCTGTGCCGGTATCGCGTCCTTGGGGTCCCAGACGTCCCCGCCCCGCCCCCAGGTCTTCCAGGTGCCCGGCATGAACTGGGCTATCCCCTGGGCCCCCACGGGCGATCCGGCTTTGGGGTCGAAGTTCGACTCCTGCTTCAACTGCGCGGCCAGAACACCCGCCGACAGCCCGGCCTCGCAGTCGGCGGCGGCTTTTTGGATCAGCCCTGCGTAGGCGCTCGGCACACCGCTCTTCCCGACCTTCAAGGTGCCTGCTGCCAATTCGGTGTCACCCCCGTGTCCGTCGTCCTTGCTCTGGGACACCACCAGGAGGAGCACGACGCCGAGTGCCAGAGCAAGGACGAACGCCACCGCCGCGCCACCAAGGATCCACAGCAAACGAATGGTGCCCAACGCCGTCCCTCCCTGCAGCGGCTGAGCGCTGTCCCCGGAGTCGCGGGAACCCCTCTCCCAGGGACACCACGACCAGGCTCCGAATGGCGGCCCACATTCTCACATACGTTTCCTGGGCGTCCCGTGCGGCGAATGTTTTAAACCAATTGATTCAAAGCTTCCATTCTCCCGTCCATGAGATGAAAGTGGGGGGCACCAGCTCAGTCCGCGAACGCGGCCATAGAATGCGCCAGCGTCGGAGCCACTGCTGCTGACTGTTTCGTGCTCTTTTCCAAGAGGGTGCAACCGCAATTGGGGTGGAGTTGTCCAGGAGACCGCCGGCGCTGGAGATACCTCCGGCGCATGTTCGCCTTCTCATACCTGTGCTGGGGCCTGCGGGCGGCAGCGGACGGTCCACAACAGCGGGCCTCCTGGCGGCGGTTTTCTCCTCAGCGGGGCCCTCGGTTGTCCTCGACACCACGCCGCGTCTGGCCTCGCCCTGGCCGCTTTGGTGTGCGGAGCCCGGGGGCGGCCTGGCATCCATACCTCCCGACCAGCCCGCCACCCGGCAGCGCATACGGGAGGCCGCCTCCAGGTGCCCGGCGCCCGCGGGCCGCGAGTGGCAGGTGCTGACCGACCATCAGGAATGGAGCGGAGCGCCTCTCCCACTGCCGACGGACCCGGCGGCCTGGTATCAGCTCGCGGCCGTCGGCGGCTGGCAGACCGTCATCGCCGACACCCCTCACGCCGTGGCTCAGGACGTGATCGCGGCCCGGTGCGCCGGGCGCACCGGCCAGACCGCTTCCTGGTGCTCGCTTCCCTTCGCCGTTCCCGTTCTGTGCGCGGCCGCCACCGGTCCGGGTGTGCAGGCCCTCCAGGTCGCGGTGAAGACGGCGAAGGCCGAGGGGCTGCCGTTGCAGCGGATGGTCATCGCCTTCATCTCGACCGGAGAGGGCCGACCGCCGGCTCCCGTACGGGCCGCGGCCACGATGCTCCGGTCGCAGGTCTTCGCCGTGGTCTCCGTGCCCTGCGACCCGCACATCCGCACATACGGAATGAGTGACGCGCACCGCCTCAGGCCGAAGACGCTCGAGGCCGGCCACGAGCTGGCGCGGGCTGTGCTCGCTTCCGCCCATCAGAAGTGGGGCGATCCGCTCCCGGCGGCCCCTGCGCCGGCCCCCCTGTCCGTCGATCACCGCATCACTTCCGAAAAGGTTCCCGCATGAGCCAGCTGCTCGAAACGCTGAACTTCCTCGCCGCCGAGAAGCCGAAGCCGATCATTCCGGAGTTCAGCCCGGAGGTGCCCACGACCCTTCGGGGCCCTACGGGAAAAATCCTCAGCTGGACGGCCGGTGGGGGGCTGGCGATGGCGGTCCTCGGCGGGCTCTCCGGCTGGGCGTGCGTGGCGATCGGGCACAACAGCGAACGCGGCGGTCTGGCGGCACGTGGGAAGCAGGCAGTCGTCTGGAGCCTCATATCCGGCGTGGGAGTCGGAGTGACCTCCGGTCTGGTGATGGCCTTCTACAACATGTCCAAGGGCGGCTGAGGACCTGTGGACTACCGGCCCAAGGCCCGGCGCGCCCGGCTGCGGCTCGTTGTACTCGGCACAGCGGTCGCCGCCCTCGTGACCGGGGGCGGCGTCCTGGCTCTCGACAACGCCGGGGGCAACTCCGCACCGGCCTCGAAGGCCAAACCTTCACCGGGCCGGGACACAGCAGGCGATCCGGCGAACCGCCGAAAGAAGTACACCCCTGCCACCGCCCGCTCCACACGAATAGTGAAGCCAAAGTCCGCCAAGAACGGCATCGGCACCGGCTTCCCCCATACGGCAACTGGCGCCACTTCAGCGGCTGTCTCGTACTGGGAGGACCTGAGTCTCATCGACGACCAGGCCGCCGGGCGGCAGCTGCGAACCGTCGCGGTCCAGCCTTCGGACCCAGTTGTGCAAAAGAGGGTGTCCGAGGTGCGCACGCTGCGGGAAAAGGTCGGGCTGCCGCCCTCCGGAGGCCCCCCGAACGAAATCACCTTCACCACCGACGTCAAAGCCGTCCTCGCCCGCAGCCTCGACAGCCGTGGAGACGTCGTCCAAGTGTGGATGGCCTACGACTGCTATGCCACCAGCCCCAAACAGGGGACCGACGACAACCCCCTCAAGAATCAGACGGACAACCTGATCCTGACCTGGCGCGGGGGTGACTGGAGAGTCACCCAGGAACCGGCATGGGTGCGTAGGTCGGTCTGGCCGCCCGCCTATGACCCGCACAGCTTCTCCGCCTTCCAGGCGGGCTGGCGGGAGGTGACCGATGCGTAGGGCGCTTTACCGGCTGGGGGCTCTGCTGGGCGCGGTTCTCATCGCGCTGGCGGTTCTGGCCACGCCTGCCTTCTCGGACGCCAAGCCGCCGGACCCCGTCCCCAAGGAACTGAAAAAGCGGGCGGGCGACCGGCCCATCGGCATCAACACCGACAACGGCGAGTACTGCGTTGTCGGGGCCGACAACTGCCGCTGGCCCAAGGACTGCGAGGTTCCCGGACAGAAGGCCTGCCCGAAGGGAGGCCAAAGCTCGGACGAGCGCACGGTCGACGAGTGGATGAAGAAAAATGGAGCCGACGACCCCAAGAGCGACAAATACAAGGACAACAGGCGCTTCCTCCTCAAGTGCCTGAAGGAACACGACAGCTTGGATCCCTGCGTCAAGCGAGGGGACCGGAAGTCGCTGCTCGAAAAGTGGACTGCCGGGAAGATCTCCGAGGCCGCGTCGAGCGCGCTCAAGGAGACTGCCGGCGCGATCGGAAACGGCGTCGTCTGGCTCGTCAAACAGTTCGCCAACATCTTCAACAAGACCTCGGTCATCACCCTGTCGGAGACCGGAATCGGTCCGATGATGGGCATTATGACCGGGATTTCCGCCCTGGTGGCCACGTTCCTGCTGCTCATCCAGTTCGGGAAACTCGCCGTGACACAGAAGGGTGCCCCGGCGGTCACCGCGATCACGGGGCTGGCCAAGTGGGGGGTGATCCTGGCCTTCTACGTGACCGCGACCCAGGTCGCCCTCAACTGGTCGGACACCGTCAGTACAGCCTTGATCAACTACACCTTCAACGGTGGGGACGGCACAAGTGCGGACGCCTCCGCCGCGATGAAGGCACAACTGACGGGGGCGTTCGCCGCCCTGATCGGGGGCGGTGGCGGGACCACGGCCGGCGTCGCAGTGGCCACCGGCGGTGCCATCGTGCCCGCCGCCATCGGCTTCGTCATCGTCATCGGCATCCTGTGCTTCCTGGCGATTGCCGCGCTGTGGCTCGAGATGCAGCTCCGGCAGGCGGGCATCATGATCCTGCTCGTCACCATGCCCCTCGCCCTGGCGGGGCAGATCGCTGACGCGACGAACGAGTGGTGGCCCAAGGCCCGCAACGCGCTGATCGCACTCATCCTCATGAAGCCTGTGATCGTCCTCTGCTTCTGCATCGGCTTCTCCTCGATCGAGTACAGCGAAGGCGTCGGCAACGTCATCGTCGGACTGCTGATCTTCTTGCTGGCCTGCTTCGCCTGGCCGACCCTGGCGAAGTTCATGACGTTCACCACCGCCGGAGCCGGGAACAGCGCGGCCTCGGGCATGCTCAGTTCGATCGGTTCCTCGGTCTCCAGCTACTTCGGACAGCCGACATCGGGTGGTGGCGGCGCGGGAGGGTCCGGCGGGGGCAGCGGCTACACCCAGGCCCTGGAGTCCGAGAACGAGAGCGGGACGGAAGGCGGCGGCTCCTCCTGGAACAGGAGGCTCATGGGCGCCCAGCACCAAAAGGGCGCCGGTCTCTGGCCGAACACCAAGGCAGCAGTCAAGGCGGCCGGCCCCACCGTCGGTATGGGCATGCAGGTTGCCGCCATGGGCAAGGACATCCTCGAGAGTTCGGCGCAGAACGTCGCCGCGCACGCCGGTCTCGATCACGCGGCTCAGGGCGGGCGCCACGTCATCACCCCCGACAAGGACAGGGGAAGAGGGTCGGAGGAACAGGCCCCCGCACCCGCGCCGGCCCCCACTCAGGAGCAGGACCCCTCCCCCTCCCCCTCGCCGCAGCCGCCCCAGCCGTCCGAGCCGCCCCCCGCGCCGCAGCCCCAGAGCCCGGAAGGGGACTGATCCGTGACGACCACCGAGCCTGCCACGTACAGCGGTTGGCAGTCGGAACGCAGCGGGTTCATCGGGAATCTGAGCGGGCCCGGATTCGCGCTGGTCGCGGCGGCCTGCGTCTTCGCCCTGATCCCGCTCTACATCCACTCTCTCTCCAGTGCGCTCTTCGCCCTTCCGGTGGCGGCCGTGCTCCTGCTGCTCGCGTACGGACGCGTGCTGGGGCTGACAGCCGACCAGTGGATCGTCCTCGCAGTAAGGCACCAGTTCGCCGTGGCCACCAGCAAAAACCTGTTCTTCTCCGGCATCTTCGCCCCCCGCACCAAGGACGGGCAGCAGCCCATGGACCTGCCGGGAACGCTCGCCCGGCTGCATCTGCTCGAGGCCCCCGACGGCCTGGGCGGACAGCTGGGCCTCATGCACAACCCCGTCGACCACACCTACACCGCCGTATGCCGCCTCTCCCACTCCGGGCTGGCGCTGGTCGACACCGCGCGGCAGAACAACCGGGTCGGCGCCTGGGCGGCGTTCCTGCGCAGCCACTGCAAAGAAGACGGGGCAATCACCCGGATCGCCGTTCACCAGCGCTCCCTCCCGGACGACGGCGCCGCGCTGCGCTCCTGGACGGAGCGGCACATATCCGAAGACGCCCCGGCACCGGCGGTGAAGGCCCTGGACCAGCTGATGGCGGGCGCCGGGCCGGCGGCCACCATCCGGGAGACGTATCTGGCCGTGACCCTCTCGGCCTTCCGCGCCCGGCTGGCCATCAAGGGCGCGGGCGGCGGACAGCGCGGCGCGGCCGCCGTGCTGGTGCGGGAACTCAACGCCATGCAGCCCGCACTGAGCAGTGCGGGGCTCCAGGTCGCCGAGTGGCTCACCCCGCGCGGGGTGGCGCAGACGATCCGCACCGCCTACGACCCGGAAGCCCATGTGATGCTCGCCGAGCGCAACGAGGTGGCGGCCACCGTTGCCGGGTGGCAGGGCACCTCCCGCGGTGTCGCCCCGGAGCTGGCCGGCCCGGCGGCGGCCGAGGCCCAGTGGGGCGTCTACCGGCACGACGGTGCGTGGACGGTCAGCTACCAGGTGCGCGGCTTTCCGCAGAGCCCGGTGTACGCGACGTTCCTCCAGCCGCTGCTGCGGCCCCGGCCCAACGCCCGGCGTTCGATGTCGATCACCTACGAGCCCGTCGGCCCGGCCAAGGCACGCAAAGAGCTGGCCAGGGAGAAGACCAAACGGGACGCGGCCCGCGGGCTGCGGGCCAAGACCGGCCGGTCGGAGAGCGAGGACGAGCGGCGCGAGGCGATGACCGCACGCGCCCAGGACATGGCCCGCGCTGCCGGCCATGGCGTGCTGCGGCTCACCGCACTGGTCGCCGTCACGGTCCTCGACCTGGACGAGCTGGAGATCGCGTGCGCCGATCTCCAGGCGGACGCCTCGGCCGCGGGGCTGGAGCTGCGCCGGGTGTGGGGCGCGCAGGACGACGCCTTCGCGGCGTCCGCGCTGCCGCTCGGCCAGGGGCTGCCGGAGCGGCGGGTGGGCATCTGATGGGGCTCTTCAGCCGTGACCTCAAGGACGACAGCCTGCTGAAGGCCGAGGCCGTGGCGGATCTGATCGCCCCCGGTGGGCAGTCCGAAGCCCCGGCCCCCGCCCGGCAGCTCAGCGCCCGCGAACAGCGCCGGGCCCGGCTGCTGGAGGACCCGGAGGCCGCCATGCGGGTGGCCCCGCGCAAGGGGTGGAACCAGCCCCTCGCGGGACGGGCCGCCTCCCTCAACAAGGCAGACGTCTTCCGCTCCGACACCGGGCGGGTCAGCGGCATCTACCCATTCCTGCACGGTGCCTCGCTGCCGTCGATCGGGGTGTACATCGGCTGGAACACCCTCACCCAGCAGGCGTTCAGCGCCCACCCGACCGCATGGGTCAGCGAGGGACTGTGCACCAACCCCAACGTGATGATCACCGGGATCCCGGGCTCCGGAAAGAGCGCGCACATCAAGGCCCTGGCCTTCCGCATGATGGCGCTCGGGCACCGCACGCTGATCGCGGGCGACGTCAAGGGCGAATACCGGGAGCTGTGCCGGCACCTGGGAGTCGAGCCCGTCCGGCTCGGCCCCGGCATGCCCGGCCGGCTCAACCCGCTGGACGCGGGCCCGCTCGGCCAGGAGCTGGAGAAGACCGCCAGCCGTGAGGAGTACACAGCCGGGCTCAAGGAGATCCACCGCCGCCGCCTGACACTGCTGAAAGCGCTGCTGGAACTCCAGCTGCGGCGCAACCTCGTCCCGCAGGAAGAGGAGTGCCTGGATGTCGCCGTACGGGAGGTGACCGGCGAGCTGTACGGGCAGGACCGGCTGCGGATACCGACCCTCCCGCTGGTCTACGAGAAGCTCAAGGACCCCACCACGCAGATGGCCGCCGAGATGCGGGTGCGTGGCGACGACGTCCAGCTCGCCCGCGAACAGATGGCCTCGCTCCGGGCCGCCCTCGGCGGGATGATCACCGGTCATCTGGCGGGACTGTTCGACAAGGAGACCTCGATCGGCCTCGACTGGGACGCCCCGATCCAGTCCGTCGACGTCTCCGCGCTGGAGTCGTACGGGGACGACACGATCGCCATGGTGCTCACCTGCGTCTCCTCCTGGGCGCAGAGTGCGATCGACCGCCCCGGTAACCGCCCGTGGCTGGTGATCCGCGACGAGCTGTGGCGTCAGATGCGCAGCGGCGGGGCGGCCATGGTCCGCAAGATCGACGCGGACCTGCGGCTGAGCCGGGCAAGCGGCACCATCCAAGTGCTGGCCACCCACCGGCTGTCCGACTTCGAGGCGGTGGGCGCGGCCGGCTCCGAGGCGGTGGCCATCGCCAAGGACCTGATCGCCAGCTGCGAGACCCGTATCCAGCTCGCCCAGGACACCGCACCGCTCAATCTCACTCGTGAGGCCATCGGCCTCACCGACGCGGAGTGCGATCTGATCGCCTCCTGGGGCGCGGGCCAGCGGGGCCGGGCCCTGTGGAAGGTGGGCCGCGGCAGCGGGCATGCGGTGCAGCTGATGCTCTCCCACATCGAGGAGAAGCTGTTCGAGACCGACGAGCGGATGGTGATGTGATGTCCCAACGACCGGGCGGGGGCGGCGCGAGCGATCTGTCCGACGGCACCCTCCTCGCTGTCTACGCGGCCGGGCTGGCGGCCATGGTGGGCGTATCGGTGCTGCTGGCCGGGCCGCTGGCCGCGGTGCTGAGCGGTCTGGGATGGGCCGCCCGCACCTCCGGGGTTGTCCTCGCGGTGCTGGGTGCCCTGATCCACGGCCCCGGTGCCGCGTTCAGCCCGGCCCCGCCGGCCTGGCTCTTCTACCTGCTCTTCGCACTGCTGATGGCGGCGCTGATGCTATTGGTGGTCAAGCTGGTGTCCCTGATCAGGTTCAACCACACCGGCGGTGCGCAGTGGGGCGGGACGAAGATCGAGCGGAGGCTGGCCGCTCCCCAGGACGCGCCCCAGCGATCCGGGCGGATCACGGCGGGCCGTGGGATGCGCACCAACAAGCTCGTCGCCACGCAGCCGAACATCTCCGCCACCGTCTTCGGCGTCCCCGGCAGCAGCAAGACGACCGGGCTGGTGCTGCCCAACGCCGCCGAGTGGCAGGGCCCGCTGGTGGTCACCACGACCAAGGCGGCCGACCTCGATGTCATCTACGCCCGGCGCAGCGCGCTGGGCCCGGTCTGGGTGATCGCCCCGGCCGGTATCCCCGGCCGCGAGACGAACCACTGGTCTCCCGTCGATTACTGCACCGACGCCAAGTCCGCCGAGCGAATGGCCGCCTGGATGGCCGAAGCCTCCGCCTCCGGCGACGACAAACGCGCCGCCCCCTGGGTCGACCAGGCCCGCAACGTCCTCAAGGGCGTACTGCTGGCGGCAAAACTGAACGGTGGCGGTGTCAACGACATGCGCCGCTGGCTGTCGCTGGGCAAGGACGCCGTCGACCACGTACGCGCGGTCCTGCTGGCCCACGACTACCAGGAGACGGCCGACGACTACGCCTCCCCCTGGCTGCGGCTGCACGAGGACGGCATCGGATCCATCCAGTTCACCCTGAACGTCCTTGCCCGGGTCTACGCCGATGAGGAAGTACGCGAGACCAGCTCGAAAACCGATTTCACCGTCGAGGAACTGCTCGACCGCAACGGCACCGTGTGCCTGATCGCCTCCGAGGCCGACGCAGAACGCTTCGCACCGCTGCTGACCTCCCTGGTCGCCTCGATCATCCACGGCGCCGAGGCGCGCTACAACTCCACCGGCGTCCCGCTCGACCCCGCCCTGGGCGTGATGGTCGACGAGGCGGGCAACATGCTGCGCTACCCGCGGCTGCCCAACATCCTCACCACCGGCCGCGGCATGGGCATCAGCCTACTGACCGTCTGGCACGACCTGTCCCAGCTGCGCGACCGCCTCGGCCAGCAGAAGGCCAACACGGTGCTGTCCGCCTCCGGCATGCGCATGCTGCTGCCCGGCTGCGGCGACCTGGAGACACTGCGCTACTTCTCCGGCCTGTACGGACGCACCGAAGTACGCCGCGAGTCGACCACCCGGGGCCGCGGCGGCGACCACTCCACCCAGGTGTCCATCGCCGAGGTCGACCTGGCACCGGTCCACGCACTCCAGCAGCTCCCCGAGTTCACCGCCATCGCGCAGTACACCAACCTGCCCCCGGTCAAGGTGAAGATGCGGCTGACCTTCCGCGACAAGGACCTGAAGGAGCTCCTGGCCGCGCCCGCGCCGACCCGGACGTCCCTGAAGAAGAACCCACCGACCGGCACGACCCCTTTGGAGGCCGCTGATGTCTGAGCACGCATTCGCAGAACTGGGCGGCAGCCTCGGTGACGGCCTGGCCGACGGCCTGACGGACCCTGTCTCGCTCTGGCCCGATCTGCCTGATCTGGCCGACGACGAGGCGGAGGTGGAGTCGGCCGCCTACGGCTGGGTGTGGACGGCCATGACGCCGGCCGAACGCCGCACCAGGATGCGGGAGCTGGGCGAGTGGGTCGAGTGGCTGCGCACCACCTTCGAGCTGCACAACCAGATACCCCAGTGCTGGTACCGGCACCCCCCGGCGCGCGAGCACCTGACCGCCCTGTACGCGGGCTGGGTCCGCTCCTACTGCCAGCCCACGCCGGGCCGGGACCTGGCCGAAGCCGAATGGCTCTCCACCCTGCACGGCTTCCTCCCCCGCATCCAGGTCGCCGGCTGCGCGTTGATCCACCACGATCCCCCGCCGCGCCCCGCGCCCCGCCCTGAAGCCGAGGAAGCCTTCGAGGACTACCTCACCCTCTCCACCTTCGGCGCCGCCGACCCCGCCCACCCGGCCGAGGCCGAAGCGCTGCGACAGGCGACAGCGTTCTGACCCGCTCCCGCCAGCACGACCTTGAGGAGTATGTAAATGGCGAAGCAGCCCACGCTGGTCACAGAAGAAGACCGCAATATGCTGGGGAAGGCTATGCGCAGCCTCGACAAATCCCTTCTCGAGGACAAGGAGGCTGTGCGTAAGCCCTTCTGGGTCATGGCGGCGACATGGAATCTCGCGCCCGCAAATGATGGCCTGTTCAAGGGCAAAGAGCGTCCGGCAAAGGACAAGCTGGATTCCGCCTGGCGCCAGGTCGAAGAGCACGCCGCCCTTCTGCGCAGCAATCCGCTGTGGAGTCCGCTGTGGAGGCAGGTGCAGCAGGCAGGCGAGGTGAAGGACCAGTGGCAGCTCCGCGCCCGGGCAAGCTTGCAGAAGGGGTGGAAAAACCACGTTGAGGGCAACCCGGCGTGGGAGGAGCTCTGGGCCTACACCGAGCAGAAATCCAGCTCCGCTCGCGCCTGCCTCTCCGCCGCGCTTGCCGACCAGATGGAGCGGGAAGGGATCAAGGATACGAGGACGGCCGCCGCTGTCGATGCGCTGCGTGAGTTCAGCCGCACGGCGGCGGGATACAGCCGGCGCCCCAAAGAGCCCCTTCCCCCCGCACTGGGCAAAGAGACGAACGCAACACTGAACCTCCACCCCGGATACGGACCGCACCGAGGGGCGGTACGGGAAGAGGGAGATGGGCAGCTCATCGAGGAGGAGGTCAGGGAGGGCGGCGGACGCGTCAACGAGGCGTTCAAGTCATGGTTCCTGACCGACATGGGCCAAAAGCTCTTTAAGGAGCATTTTGAGGAGCCGAAGGGTGAGCTCGAGGGACCGAAGGCCGAGCTCCAGAGGCTCATATCTGAGGCATACCGGAAACATAGTGATCACCTAAAGGACGGCGCTCCACTCGAGCTGATGTGGGGACTCGGCGAGGGAAAGTCGCTCTGGTGGGGCCTCCTGCACCGCCGACCCAGCGAGTTCGTGGAGTGGGCCGACCGGGCGAAGAAGGGAGCAGAGTGGTACGGCATACACGCGGGCCACGCCTACGAGCTGATGCGGTTGGCCCGTAAGGCCAACCGCCTCGAGCCCGGCTCGTACTCGGCCCACGACATCGGATTGCTGAAGGACTTCGGCGACACCTCCCGCATCCACGCCGAGCGCCTCGCCCGCACCATGACACCTGGAAACCGTCCGGACGCGAAGCCCTACGCGACACCGCTCGACGCAAGGGCTGCCAACCTGGAGCTGGCCGGGCAGCTCAACGCCTGGCGGGACAGCAAGATGGGCCAGGACCTGCTGTATAACCCCCTCCGCCCCCGGAGCGAGGCGGTGGTCGAGCTGACTGACGCCCTACGTGCGCAGTTGCCGTTCTCCGTCCGGGAGACAAAGGCCGAGGGCGAGCACGTGGCCAGGGGCGGGGCGTACGAATATGACCAGTGGGAAGCCAGCTACCGAGTGCTCAGGGTCGCGAAGGCCGCACAGGGGGTGCTGGACGAAGCAGCGTACGAAGCCGCTTGGGGAACCAGGCGCAGCTACTCGGAGAATGACAAGGAATGGCTCCGCAAAGTGGTGGCCACCGCGACCAATAACGCCGCGCGGCTGAACCGGGCACTCGTTTCCCGCTCGGTCTTCCCGGAGAAACCGCAAGCCGGCCGGACCGCCGGGAAGCCCGCCGTACAGCCCCCGGGCCCCTCGGCGAGCGCCGAGCAGGCGGCCGGGACGCCCAAGACGGCGGTAGCACCGGGAGTGGTGGCGGAGGCGCAGAACCCACCGTGGGTGCAGGAAGCACCACAGAGGACATCGCAGAGGCAGGGACCACGGCAGCAGAATCCGCAGCGGAGTCGGCAACAGACCTGGCAGCGTTCAGCCCGACGGGTCCGGCCGCCTTCGCAGGAGCAGCAAGCACCGCGTCCCCGCATTCCCGGTTACGGGCCCCACAAAGGGGTGCCGCAGAATTGGGAGGAGGAGAAGATCACCCGGCAAGCAGCCGTGCAGGCATCCGAGCACGTCTACACGCTCATTAAACCGTGGCGCGACACCCCGATGTTCAACAGGCTCGAAGTAAAGGGGAACGCGGCCTTGAAGGAACTCAACAAGGCGTTGAACCATCTCCCTCCCCCCGGAATGCGGGAATGGCCCCAGAAAGCAGCACACCAGTACGCCAAGGTCGCACAGTGGGCCCACCTGCTCGGAGAGGTGGCCCGCGACAGCAATGAACGTGATCCCGGCAGTTACTCGGCGAAGGACCTCGAAAAGCTGGACTCTTTGGCCGACGCCTTCTTCCAGCACGCGGAGCGCCTGGGCCGCAGCTGGAAAATGGGAATAGCTCCGAACGGGGTTGCCTACGAATCACCGGACAGGAGGAAGACGGGCGACAAGGAGATGCTACGTCGGTGGGAAGCATTCCGGAAAACCGACTGGGTCAAGTCGATGCTCGACGCCGAGCCACGGGATCCCCTCGTGCAACAGCTCGTTTCCGCCTGGGACAGACGGAATCCGACCCCCTATGACGAGTGGACGGCCGCCGACAGAATGGCCAAGGTCGGTGTGGCGGCGAATCGACTGCTGAAGGAGTATTCCGGGGTCGCCGACCATGCGAAGGCCGGCGACAGCATCATCGATGGCTTGGACAAGCTCCGCCCGGTAGCTGACGGTGCGCCCAAGCACAGCGCGCGACTGGCTCAGGGGGCCATTCCGTCCCTCGGGGAGAGCCCCAAGAAGCTCCGGGAGCAGAGGCGGAAGGAGAGCCAGAGTTCCGCGCAGCCCGCCTCACAGGCGCGGCAGGCATCGAAGTCCGACACGCCGAGTCCGCAGAGGCGGACGCAGATGCGAATGCCGCCGCGCCCGACACCCCGGGTGGCCACCACGCCGACGGTGCAGAAGAGAGCGGCGGCCCGCGCCTGACCCGGCCCGTGCTGGATGGGGGCGCACCGCCGTCATCCAGCACACGGCTCACCGCCGACAGCCGTCTCAGCGGCTCCGTGGAGAAATCGACGCGCGGGGGACCCAGGCGCCTGCACTCTGTTGATGTCCTGGTCGGCCGTTGCTTATCGCTCCCTGCTCTTCGCTTCCCGGCCTTGCCGCCACTTGTCACCGATACGCGGGAGTCCAGGCATATCGGCACACAACCCCGGGGCGGCCCGGCGGGCGGCCACAGCCTCATGGTCGAGTCCGACTGCCCGAAGATCCTCTGGAGCACCTGGGTTGGTCCCTGCCGTCAGGCTGATTGCGCCGGATACGGCTCCGAGTCGGACCCGTATCCGGCACGCGGATCAGCGTTTGCTGCCGACGGCAACGGGCCGCCGGTGTGGCTGCTTCAGATGCTGTGCGGTTTGTGGGCGTTTCGTGCCATACCCGATGCCGGTAACCGCCGTCCTCGCTTTGTGTTCCCGCGCTTTCCGCTCCAGTACCAGGTACTGGTCTGGAGAGAGACGGGCGCGACGACGGTATTGGGCCAGGACGGACTGCACACCTTCACCGTGGAGTCTGAGCCTGTCCTTGGATTCACGCTGCAGGTATCGAAGCGTGTGCTTGTGTCTTTCGTACTCCCGCTTTTCTTCTGGGGTCTCGCCGGGACCCTTCCGGAGTCGCTCGTTGAGCTTGCTCTGGAAGTCCTCCACTTCCTCGGCGGCCTTACGGAAAACGCGGAGACGGTGCAACAGCATGGTTTCCAGGTCCTTGGAGCCGATGAGTTTCAGCGACTTGTCGGGGCGGACCCGGCCGTCCACGTGCCAAGGCGAGTCCTTGGACTGGCTGGAGGGAGTGAAGGCGGACAGGTCGAAGCCCTTGGCCAGGTTGAAGGGCACGCGCCGGGGGTGGAGAGCGATGGCCGCTCCGACCACCCCGCCCAAGGAATCTGCTGTCTTGTCCGGGCTGGCCCGGAGGATATCCGCGGTGACGCGCATGATCTCAACGTGGTCGGCTGGCTTCTTGGTCATGGTGGCGAGCCGGGCGGCCTTTGCCAGGGACCTCAGCGACATCTCCTCGCTCAGTTCCTTCTTGCACGCCTCCTCGATCCTCTGGCCCGGCGTCCGCTCACCCGGTGGGGCGGGGGCGTTCACCACCCGGCCGTTCTCGTCCGCCTCGAAGACATACGTCTCGGCACCGAGCCCCACGGCGCGACTGGCGCACTCCGCCAGCTTGGGCCGCGTGGTGAGGGTTTCCTGCTTCTCGGAGCGGGGATCGAGCTTGGCTTCGAGGTTGTTGAGGTCGAGCAGGGGATCCTGTGTCGCCGCAGCCGCGAAGACGATGCGGTAGTCCCGGGCGAAGCTCTGCATGTCCTGGGCCAGTGCCTCCGGATCGCGGCCGTCCGTGAGCAGGATGGTATTGCTCTTCTCCCTGATGGCTTTCTTGGCAGCCTCCAGGTGCTGTCCCGGCTCCAGCGGCTTGTCGCCGAGGATGACGAACTTGCCGTCGCCGTCCTTGCCGGCAAGCTGCGCCTTCGCCATGTTGGCTATCGGTTCAGCACCACTTCCCTTGGCACCGGCGACGACGACCAGAACCGGCCGACGCTCCTCGGCGGTCGGCGCGATCTGGAACGGCTGGTAGGACGGCTTCCCCGGCCCCGAAATCGCGCCGTCGACGGTGTCCCCCGCAGCATCCAGGGGAGTCCTGGCCTCGCTCTTGGCAGTTGCGCCAAGGCGCTCGACCGCTTCGCTCACCTGGTCTTGCAGGCCGATGGGCACCGCGACCAAGGGCCCGGTGGGAGGCGCCCCGTCCTTGAGCACCATTGGTACCGGGTCCAACGACTCGCCGGCGTCGTTCACCCACAGGCGGTGCTTGTCCAGCATGACGTACGTGTCGACCCGGCGGCCCGACCTCCACCGCGCGTAAGCCGACGGGTCCTCGGGCGCGGGTGTCTCGGGATCATGAGTCTGCAGCAAAGCCCGGTAGAGGGCCGCGTGCTTCGCGTCGGTGAAGTGCTCGAAGCCGATACCCGACCTCTCGGCATCGAGCACGAGTTCGGGGGCGTCCCACAGCTGCCGCAGCAGCTCCCTCTCGCGATCGAGTGAAGTAGGCGACCCGGCCGAGAGCCCCGTCGCGGTGCGTTCGTCGTAACCCCCGAGGACCCCGCCGAGGTCGTCCTGGGGGAGCCCCCGGGCTGGCTGCTCGGGCTCCCCACGGCGGTGCTTCCTGGCGTCGCTGAGCAGGTCCTCCACGGCACCCGCCGGCACCGTGGGCGCTTCCCTCCTCAGCCAGTCCTCGACCTGGCCCTTGCGGCGCCGGCGCCACGAATCATCAATTATTTCGGGCGCGGTTCCAGGATGGGTCGCCATCAGAGCCTGGAGGATTGCCGCGTCGTGAGGGATGCTGAAGTGCTCGGAGGAGAGGTCCCAGAAGGTGGCGTCGGCGACGAGTTCGGGATACCGCACCAGCTGTTCCAGCACCCGGGCTTCGGAACCGGTGCGATTCACGGGGGCGGCAGCTCGCGCGTCCGGAGAGGAGCCGGCGTATTCGCGCCTTTCGAGCGCGTTCCGGCGGATCACAGCCGTCGCGCTTGCGACGGTACCGGCAGAGGGCGGCCGTTCGATGTCCACATCGAACGCCTGGTCCCTGAGCTTCAGCCATTCCTTCGCTGCGGCTCTGCGATTGTCCCCCCACTTGTCGTTCCCGGACACGCTGCGATGTGCATGGCTCAAAGCCTCGAAGTGGTACCGGTTCCCGTCGTCGAGGAAGTGATCGCTTTTGAGACCCCTCCTTATGGCGTTGTTCACGAGTTGGGGGTGCTCCCACAGCCGTCGCAACAGCTGCCTCTCGGCTCGCAGATGTTCCAAGTAATCGATGCCAGCGGGGATACCGGCCCCTGTCCGGTTGTCGTCGGCCATCGTTTATCGCTCCCCGTCTTCCCGCTGCTGCTCACTGCCGGCGACCGGTTCCGCCTCTTCCCGGGCCGGCTCGTCCAGCCGGGCCGCATGCCGCTCGAACCTGGCGATCAGCGCCGCCTGCTCGGTATCCGCCGGATCCAGCGGAACATAACGGTCGTCACGGGCGATCCACCAACGGCCGTCCAGAGTGACCGCCGCGGCATCCGGGGTCAGAGAACGCGCCCTGCCCCCGGCCAGGGCGTCATACAGGGGCCGTACCGTCGCGTAGTCGTCAATGACTTGAGAACAGAAAACACGCGCCGCGTCGACGGCTTCGTGGTTTTCCGGATGAATCGTCGTACGCCACCCGGAAATCCGGCGGCTGACAGCCAGCCACCGCTCGCCCTCCGCCTCCCCCGCGCCGAACAGGGAAACGGAAAATTCCGTCCGGGCAGCACAAATCTTCTGAGCCTGGTCCATCAACGCCCACATGGCGTCGAAAGCACCAATTGACAGCACGTCCCAGCCGCCATCCGGCCGGGACTCCTCAATTCGAGCACTACGTATCGCAGCCACGCCACTCCTCAGCACCCACAGGCGGTATTCCCCCGGGGTCCCACTCTAGTCGGGTGAAGGGTTCCGGGGGCCCGAAAAGGGCTGTGCGCAGCGGGACCTTACCGGGTTGGCAAAATCCCGCCGGTAAGCAGTGGGCGTTCCACCAATCGGCCCACGTTTTTGGAGGCCGCTGATGTCTGAGCGTGCCCTGGAAGGTCTTTACGGCACGGAGCATCCCGGACCTCGCCGTGGTCAAAACTGCCGGAGCTGGAAGCGGAAACCGACGCCTACGGCCGGGTGTGGACGGCGACGACGCCCACCGGGCCCCACGCCAGGATGCGGGCGTTCGCCGGCCGGGTGGGGTGGCTGTCGAGCCTGCCGGATGCGGGCAGCGCCCGCATCCGGCAGTTGGCTCGGCGGCCCGGCGGTCTTCGGCCGCGCGGGCCGGGCGAACCCGATGGCAGTGCACTGGACCGCCATCGGCACGACGGCATACGTGAGTATGCTCACCCGTATGAGCACTCGTACGCGTACCACGGTCAGCCTGCCGGCCGATCTCGTCGCCCATGCCCGCGCCGCCTCCGGCGGCAATCTGTCGGCCTACGTCGAGCACGCGCTCAGGGCCCAGCAGCTGCGCGACGCGGCCCCCGCCGTACGGGCCTGGCGCGAGCGGGCCGCGAACGACACCGAAGAGCTCGCCGACGTCTTCGGCGAGGACGTCGCGTGACGCCCCTCGCCCGCGGACAGGTCCGGCGCGTCCGGCTGGCAACCAAGAGCCGGGCCGTGGTCATCGTCGAATCGGACGCCGCCCTCGAAGCCCTGCCCGGCACCGCCGTGTGCATGATGATCGACGAGACCGAGGGCGCCCCGGACACCGTCGTCACCATCCCCCTGACCCGCCCGGTGCGCGGCGCCGCCGTCGCCGTCGACCTCACCGCCCTGACCGACAAGCGGCTGAGAGACGGCGAGTTCCTCGGCACCGTCGACGCGGAGACCATGAACCGGATCTCCGCCGCCCTGCGCGTCACCCTGGACCTCCACTGACAGACAGGCCCAGCCGCCCCGGCGCCCGGGCGCCGGGGCGCGGGCTGGGCGCCCCGGGGACGCAACGGCTTCTCAGCCGGGAACAAGAGCGCGGTCGGCGGCACCGGGGAGGGCCGGCCCGAGCGAGCGTCGAGGAGTGAGGGAGATGGCCCGCTTCTGGCTGGACGTGCCCTTCGCGGAGAAGGACGAGGCCAAGGCACAGGGAGCCCGCTGGGACCCGGCGGCCAGACGCTGGTTCGCACCGCGGCCGGGAATGCCGGGCCTGGAGCGGTGGGCAGCGCTGCCGGACCTTCCCGCCCTGCTCCCCGGCGAGGACCGGGAATTCAGACCCGGGCTGTTCGTGGACCTCATCCCGCGCTCGTGCTGGTTCACCAACGTCCGCTCATGCGTGGCCCCCCGCGACTGGGAAAGGCTGCGGCGCATGATCACCACAAGGGCCCGGCAGCGGTGCGAGGCGTGCGGGCAGGGCGAGGACCGCACGGCACGACGGTGGCTCGAAGCCCACGAACGCTGGGAGTACGACGAAGAACGCGGAGTGCAGCAGCTGCGGCGGCTGGTGTGCCTGTGCACCACCTGCCACACCGTCACCCACTTCGGACTGGCCGAGGTCAACGGCCGACGGAGTGCTGCCCTGGCCCATCTGCAGTCCGTCACCGGGATGCCGGAAGCCGCGGCGGAACGCCACGTGCGGGCCGCGTTCGCACTGTGGCGCACGCGCTCGGCCCGCGCGTGGAGGCTGGATCTGAGCATGCTCACCGGCGCGGGCATCACCGTGACTCCCCCGCCCTCGGCCCCCGAACGGGAACAGGCGGCGTGGCAGACCGCACGGCAGGAACGGGCTACCGGAGCAGCCGCTGCTCCCCCTGCCACCGCCCGGCCCGCAGCCCCCTCACCCGAGGTACCGAAGGCACCCCTGGCGCGGACAGTGAGCGAGGAGGAGCTCGCCCGCGCGCTGGACACCGTCTTCAGCCGGCCGGCCCCCGGAGGCGGACCGCAGTGGATCACCGTGCCGCGGTGGCAGTGGTTCTGCCACATGTGCGACACCCACGTCAGGCCGCCGGACATCGCGGTCGCGTCGGTGACCGAGACCTCCCCGGACTACTGGCAGATCGTGTGCCGGCCCTGCGAATGGGCCCACCTGGTGGACGACTTCGCCCTGGCCGGACCGGTGCACCAGGCAGTGCTGGCAGCGGCGGCCGAAGCGCTGGACACCCCGCACAGCGCGGCCACCTGGGACCCGGACGAACGGCGCTTCCGCACCGTGACCGGCCGACTCACCGACGGGCGCCAGGAGCGCAAGCCACTGACCTGACCCCCGCCTGCCGAGGCCGTCGGGAACAAGGGTCACGTCGCACGGCGCGGCCCGTCACGGCGAGGGAAGTCCGGACGCTGCTGAGGCCCAGCGGGCGGAGCGGGACGCTGCTGCGGCGGACGGGGCTGCTGTGCACGAGCAGCCTGTTCGGCAGCGCGCCGGTCGTCCGGAAGGGTGGCACGCACACTCTGCTCGCGGCGCACCGCAGCAGCCGAATCACGCAGCTGACGGGAGCGCTCACGCATCCGACCGGCCTCGCCCGCGGCGGCCTCCGCGTCCTGACCGGCAGTGGTCCGCGCACGCGCGAGGGCCGCATCGAACTCGCCACCCGCCTCCTGCCAGTCGGCCAGCAACTGCTCATGCCGCGCGGGCTCCCCAGCCGTCACCGCAGCCTGCTCCCCGGCCTGTTCGGCCTGCGCGAGCTGTTCAGCGAGCCGCGCCGCCTGCTCCTCCAAGCGGTGCAGACGCTCCTCCAGGGCACGCCGCTCAGCACCGCGCACCGCGGGCACGCCCATGCGGTGAGTCGCTGCCAGCCGCGCGGCCGGCTCCTGGCGGTGAGCGGCGTTTTCCGCGGCCTGCCGGCGCACGGTCTCGGCCTGCTGCTGCGCAGTGCGCCACCGGTGGATGGCCTCGACCCGCGCCGCCTGAGCCGTGACCCGCTGCTCGATCCGGCCACCGGGAACCGCTTCGGCGGCCAGCCGCTGAGAGAGCGCCTCCTGTTCGGTGGCACTGCTCTCGGCAGCCCGCGCGGCCTCCAGCGCCCGGCGGTGCGCCTCCCGCAACTGCACGTCGGTGAGCCGCCCATGGGGCCTCTCCTGCCAAGGCGGAACCTGCGCGCTCGCGGCAGCCTGCTCCTCGTCGGGGGTGCCCCGCAAGGTCCGGCGGGCCAGTTCCCGCTGGGCGTCCGCTCCCCGCCGGACCCGCTCACGGTCCTCGAGCACACCGGGGGCGAGCTCGCCGAGAGTCTCACGGGCATCGGCGATCAGCTGCTCCTGGACAGCCGCCTCCTCGTGCGCCTCGGCAGCCCGCTCCGCCATTTCCCGGGCGCGTTCCGCCCGCTGGGGAGTGCCGGCGTTCCGCAGCGCCTGGGCACGGTTGGTGGCGTCCTGAGCGGCCTGCCGGGCCACTTCCCGAGCGGTCTCCGCACGCTGCAGAACAGCCAGCGCCTCCTCCACCCGCTGGACGCGATCCGCGCTGCTGCGGCCACGCCAGTCCGCCCGGCGCAGCTCCTCGCCCTCCATCTCGCCCAGCCGCTGCCCCGTTACTCCGATACCCGAACCCGCTCGCCAGGCGGTGATCGCGGCGCTGGCCGCCTCGTAGTCGGCGGCAGCCACCGGATCAGCGGGCCGCTCCCCCAGCGCGACACTCTCGTGCCCGAAATCCCACAGCCTGCGGTACGTGTACGCCGCCCACGCCGCCCGGTCCCACAGCTTCCGCGCCGCCTCGTCCGCACCCGGACGCGGGCCCAAAGTGTCGAGCCAGACGGGGGCCCCGGCCGCCAGCTCCTCAGCCGCCCCGGCAGGATCGTCGAGAGGCTGCGCGGCGCGCCACACACCGCGCAGAGCCGCGTCCATGCCCCCGGCGGAAGGGGCCGGCCCGGTGGGGGCAGGCCCGTCATGACCGGCCAGATCGCGGTAGACAGCTGCTGCGATCAGCCGCTCTTCCCAGACCGCCGCCTCCTGCGCACCGGCGGGCCGAGGACCATGGACGGCGGCCCACCCCTGGCCCGCCTCGGCGTCGAGCTGGGCAGCTTCGCCCAGCTGAGCGGCGCGCACGCGCGCGGCGGCTGCCAGCTCCCGGGCCGCCTGAACGGTCTGCGGATCGTCGCCCGGCTCCGCCTCCGGCAGCACCAGCCCGAGCGCCGCCAGCGGGTCGTCGCCCGGTACCGGAACAGAGGTGAGCAGCTGAGGTGCCGTGGCCGGGCGAGGCGCGTCCTGCGCACGCTCGAAGTCCTCCGGGGACCCCTCGTCCGCGTCGACGGCCCGGGCGTTGCGCGCGTGCACGACAGCGGCGATGTCCCGCACCAGAGTGCCGTCGCCGTCGAGGAAGTCCCGCTGACGCCAGGTCGTCTCCAGCAGCCGGTCGGTGTCGAATCCGTCATCGGCCAGCTGCCCCAGTTGGGCGCGCAGCGCGGGCCAGGCAGGCGCCGAGAGCAACTGCTGAGCGGCCTCCTGGCCAAGAAGAGCGACCACCGCATGACGGGCCCGGTCGTCGGCGATCTGGTCGAGAACGAAAGCCAGCCGGCCCGTGTGAGTGCGCACCGAGCAGGCCGCTTCCTCGCTGCGGCGCGCAGTCATGGTGGCCGACTGCTGGGTGCCGTCCCGGCGCAGCACGGCCTGCCAGACCTGGCGGTGCGTCAGCCGCTCACCGGGCTCACCGGTCTCCGGATCGCCCGGCTTGACCGTGACGAGATACGCGTGGTTGGCCCAGCGGCCACGGGTCAGTGCCGGGTAGGCACCGTTGCGGTCCATGGAGCTGTCGAACAAGGCGTGACCCGAGTCGACAGTCAGGCCCTGTGCGCGGTCCTTGGTGACCGCGTAACCGAGCTCCACCGCCTCACCGACATAGGCGGCGGGCAGCGTGACCCGGCGGCCGGTGCGGTCGTGCACGGCGGTGATACCGCCGCCACCCTCGACAGCCTCCACCGTCCAGGTGTCTCCGTTGCGCACCCACTGACGGCCGTCGTGAGTGCGCAACCGCCGGTCGTTGGCGCGGGTGACAACCCGGTCTCCGGCCCCTGCCCGGTTGCCGTCCCCCAGGTCGGCCTCGACGCCGGTGTCGACCTCGCCACGGGCCGCCAGGTCGCTGCGTGCGCGCTCGTTCAACTGCGCAACGAGCGCGTTGTTGGAGGCGATCATCACCGAGTTCATGCCGTCTGCGGTGTCCTGCCGCCAGGCGGTGTAGACGGCGTCGAGCATGGCATCGGCACTGCCGTGCCGGATCCGGCCGCGCTGCGCATAGACGTCGAAAGAGGCGTCCGCATCGCCGCGCGAGACCGCCGCCGCGGCCTCGACTTCCCAGTGACGCACCGTCTTGTCGGCGTCCCGGAAACGGCGCACCTCGGACAGATACTGCGCACCCGCATCCGCCTCGATCAGCGCGAGGGCACCACCCACACCCGGCGAGCCCAGCTGACGCGGATCACCGACCAGCAGCAGCCGGCCACCGACGGCTTCGACCTGCTCCGCCAGCGCGCGCAGATCAGGTGTGGACGCCTGGCCCGCCTCGTCGACGATGACGATCTGCCCCGGCCTCAAAGACCACTGAGAGCCGCTGTTCCGCTCACTCATGTAGCGCCAGCGGGCGATGTTCTCCGCCCGGATCCCGGCTTCCTCGGCGAGGTTGTCGGCCTGCACCTGACCACCCGCCAGACCCAGCACGGGGAGCCCGTGCGCGTCCGCGGCCTCCCGCACCAGCCGCATAATGGTGGTCTTCCCCGTGCCAGCAGGACCGATGACCGCCCCCACCCGCACATCCGAACCCAGCAGGTTCCGCACGACCTGGCGCTGCTCCGTGCTGGGGGTGAAACCGCGCTCCTCATCCCCCGCGGCGATCGCCGCATCCACCTGCTCGGTGCTCAGAATCCGCACCGACGCCGGCCGGATCGCCGCCTCCACCAGCTCCTGTTCGGCGGCCAGGATTCCGTGCGACGTGAAGACCTGACCGGTGGCGACCGGCTCGAAAAGGGAGGAGCCATCGGCCCGGCGGAAGCGCTCCGGAAGCGCCACGGCGTCCGGCGCGTCCAGGCGCTCACACAGGTCCGGATCGAGCAGTGCGTCCGTGGCACGCTCCACCGTTTCCGCGAACGCGGCGTCACTCAGACGCACGTGCCAGCCCGTCTCCACGAGCTGCCGGTAGATCTCGGCAGCCGCGTTGGAACGCGTCCACTGCGCACGCTGCCCCTCCAGAACGCGCAGTGCCCGAGCGGGTACATCGGACAGCGGAACGTCCGCCCGCGAAGCGGTTCCCGCCGCCTCCCGGGAGACATCCATCGCGTGCTGCAGCAGTGCATCAGGGTGCTCGATGCCCATCTCCCGGGCCTGCTCGATCCACCGTTCGCGCTCTTCCTCGACGGCGGTCCGCTCCTTGTCCGGACGGACTGCCAAAGTGGCGGCCTGAGCCAGCTTGTACTCCTCCGCACGGGACGGCTCACGCCCCTCCCGGACCCTGAAATCACCGGTCATGGAGGCCAGTGCGGCCTCGGTCGCACTGTGGCGCTTCGAGAAGCCCCGGACCACATCATCGTCCACCCCGAGGAACTCCCGCACCGGCCGGCGGGCGGGGCGCAGCGAGTTCTGCCGGACCTCCGCGAGAACCCCGTACACCGCCGCCATCCCCCGCTCCGTCTCCGCGGTGTACATCTCGGAGAACTCCACCAGGCGGGCGTGCAACGGCCGGGCGTCGAGCGCCAGCCAGCGCCCGTCCTCGGTGCGGATCTTCGAGCTGACCCCCAGATGCCGATGGAAATCCGGATCGCCGGCACGTGAACTGCGATGGGAGAAGACCGCGCCGATGAACCCCTGGCCGGGCACCTGAACCTGTGCTGCCGCAGTCGGCCCGACCCGCGTCCAGCACGCCTCCTTCTCGATAAGCGCGAAGACCTTCTCGAACGCCGCGCGCTCCACCGCTTCCAGCCGTGCGCGCTGCTCGTCATCGGCCATGGCCCACAGCACGGAGAAGCTTTTGACGGGCGAGAAGACCATCTCCCAGCCCGCCCGCGCCGTCCGGTTCCCCTCCCGATCCGCCTTGGCCCGCAGCTGCTGACGGCGGGCTTCGGATGCCTCCGGCTCCCCCTTCAGGTACTTCGCGTACAGCTCGTCGGCCGGCGTGTAGCGAGGCCAGGCCCGGCCCATCCGTTGTCCGCTGACAGGGTCCACGGCATCTCTGAAGATCGCGTCGGCATCCTCCTGGGTGACCGTTCCTGACAGCCCGAGTGCCGCCGCCTCGGCCCCCATCCACTCACCCGGAGTGTCCCCGCCCTCGGTCCAGTGGTCGGGGAGACCCTTCAAAGTGGCCTTTACATCGTCACCGGAAACGGTACGCATCAGATAGGCGATACCGGACCCCGCCGATATCGGATGCAGCGTGATCACCAGCGCCCCCGGAGCCCCGCCGCGTGCACACTGCACCGCGACGTCGGAGGAGCAAGCAGCTTCGGCACAACGGCAGTTCACAGCGCTCGGAGTCGAATAGCAAGAGGTGTGGTTCACTTTTTTAACGCCGTTGGCTGGCGTTGGCTCAGCTCCCCTTGGGAGCTGAGCCAACGCCAGCCAACGGCGTTTCCTTGCCTGTGACGGTCACACAGACGATCAGAAGCCTCTTGTCGCGGGCGTGGTGATCGTGAAGCATGTGCGGACATGACGTCACGACACAACGAACAACTCCAGGCACGGCGCCACGCGCTGCGTGAACAGCACAAACGCGAACTGGAGGACGCCAAGCGGCGCCAGGCCGCCCAGCTCGCCTCGGTCACCACATTCGACCAGCGCATAGCCAAGCTGGAGGAAGCCCGGCGCGACCTGGCCGCGGCGGTCTCCGAAGCCGTCGCCGCCTTCGGCGGCCGGCGCGACGCCGCCGCCGCCCTCGGCCTGACCGCGGCCGAGGTGCGCGAGTACCTCAACACCCATGAACGGCACGCTGCCGCGCCCTCCGATGCCGGGCTGACCGCCGAGACGGCCGGAGCAGCCGAACCGGCCCCCGCCGCACCGGCCCAGGGCCGGGAGACACAAACCGAAGCCGACGGCGCGGCGCCGACTGCCTCACAACCCGCGCAGCCCTCGCTCAGCGGAGCTCACCCCGCGCCTCACTAGCCGCACCCCACCAGCGCGCCGGACAAGACCTCTCCTGAAACGCTCGGGAGCGACGGCCACGGACTTTCGAGCAACCCCACGGATGTCACCGGCCCCGTCGGCGCACTCCGCGAATGCGCTCCGCATACACACCAAGAGCCCCGGTACCGCCGGAGTCGGCGGTACCGGGGCTCACCCGGTAGCGGTTACCGCTACTTGCGGTCCCCCTCGTCCTTCACGTGCGTGGGCTCGCTCTCGGTGCCCGTGTGCCCGGCGTCGGGCGCGTTCACCTCCGCAGCGGGCGCGTTCCCCTCCGCTTTGTGCAGCTCCTTGTCCGCGTGGGGGGTCGCACTCCTCAGATTCATGGTGCTCTCCTTCTCGTGTGTGCCGGGCGGTGGCCTCGGGGAGCCCCGGGGTGGGCCGTGTTCGGCCCTGCCCGACGCAGCCGATCAGCGGTGGGAGCGGGGTGGGGGCAAACCCGCTTTTGGTTTGCGGCCACCCCGCTCCCACCGCAGGCTGCAAGCGGCGGGCAGGGCCGAACACGACCCACCCCACCGCCGAGGCCACCGCCCGGCACCCGACCAGGAGACCAGCCGGAAGACGGAAGAACACCGACGGAAACCGGAAGAGACAAACAGCCGCAGAGGCCCGGAGCTCCCACGAAACGCGGCACCTACCGGAGCCCCGTGCGCCTCCGGCTGAAGCAACGACATCGCGAGGAACACGTCCGCAGAACCCTCAGGCCGGGCCGCCGCGTTCACACAGCGGGCCGCCACGCTCCCGGGGCCGGAGAATGGCACGCCGCCTCTGCGCCTCTTCCGCACACGCCGACCGCAACAAAACTCCCGCGCCGCGCGGTCAGCACCGACAGGCCCCCCACCAACTCGACTTCACCCCCCGTCGGCGTACGTCTCCCCGCACACTCCCGCGCGGAGAAGAACCAACACGAGAAGGCCCCGGCGCCGCCGTGATGGCGGCACCGGGGCCAGCTATCGCCGACCTTACCGGCCTCAGGTGTTCTCGCTGGGGAGAACCGGCGCGCGCCCCTCCGCCGCGATGCCGAACGCTATCGCGCGTTCTTCGGCCTCGTCCGACTTGGCGTTGACGGGGGCGACAGGATCAATGCTGAGGCCGAGACGGTCCATCACGGCGCTGACGGGCTCTGGATCCTTCTGCGTGTTCGACATGGTGCACTCCTTCTCGGCAGTGCCGGGCGGTGCCTCCGTCGTGAGGGAGGGGGTCCGTGGTGGGCCCTGTCCGGCGCAGCCGATCCGCGCCAGGGGTGGGGTGGGGGCAAACCGCTTTTTGGTTTGCCAGCGCCCCACCCCTGGGGCAGGCTGCAAGCGGCGGACAGGGACCTCCACGGACCCCCTGGCCGACGGCCGATACCACCCACGCACCAGCGAGAAGGAGCGAGACGGAAGCCGCGGAAGCTGCAGCGTGGAAAACGGCAGAACGCAACGACGAAATCAGCCGCCGGGGCCCACCCACGCAACCGCGAGACGGTGCAGCATGCCCGGCCAGAACATCAGCCGGAACGCCAGCCGGATACTCGCGCGGCACAATGACGCGACTCCGTACCCAGCGCCCCCTCTCACCACCGGACACACGAGCCGAGGATCAAGTTCAGGATCCAGCAGAAGAAAACCGACGATGCCGAACCGGCCCCGGCAGCACCACGCGTCCGCACACAGAAAACGGCCCCGGCGCCCTGCGGCACCCGGGCCGAACACCGATCCGTCAGCTGTTGCCCACGGAAGGAGGCAACAGCCTGACACCCACCGCGTCGCCCCCCCCTTACTGGGACGCCTCGTACAGACGACGGGCCTCACGAGCCTCCAAGGCGAGCCAGCTCACGACCCTCCGGTACAGCAGCCCCCTCACCGCGACGTACAGCATCCAGAACCCAATCAGCGGCACGATCAGCTCGTGGTCCACGAGTCCCAACCCCATGGAAAGGGTGGCGCCACCAACGGTCAAGACATCCATGAGGAGCCACCCCACAACGAACCTGACGAGCTCCTTGTCACTGCGGATGTAGCCGATCACTTCGCCGAGACTCCGCCAATACCCCTGCTTCGGCCGAGGCTCGCCGTTGGCGTCCGTCCACATGCCGCCCTGCTTCTCCACGATGTGCTCCTTCTCGGCAGTGCCGGACGGTGCCTCCGTCATGAGGGAGGGGGTCCGTGGTGGGCCCTGTCCGGCGCAGCCGATCCGCGCCAGGGGTGGGGCGGGGGCAAACCGCCTTTTGGTTTGCCCCCACCCCACCCCTGGGGCACGCTGCAAGCGGCGGACAGGGACCACCACAGACCCCCTCCCGACGGCAGGTGCCGCCGGCGCACCGTCGAGAAGGAGCAGGACGAACGAGGCGCCGGATACGGACCGAAGGCAGACGGCGCCGGGCGTGAAGCCGGGGAAGAATCGGCGCGCTGCGCGATGGCACGAAGCAGTCACGAGACAGGACCGGAGGAAGGACGCCCCGGAAGACGGCGGCCCGTGCGCAGCCGGGGTCATCCGCATCGGTCGGCGCCGGTCCGCAGGCTCGGCCAGGACGCTCGCCCCGCCCCCGCTGTGCCGCAAACCGAGCACGCGAACGAGCACGCAAACAAGGTCCGGTGCCCGCCGAA
This sequence comes from Streptomyces sp. NBC_01775, assembly GCF_035917675.1. Lineage (NCBI taxonomy): Bacteria > Bacillati > Actinomycetota > Actinomycetes > Kitasatosporales > Streptomycetaceae > Streptomyces > Streptomyces sp. NBC_01775. The sequence goes on from NZ_CP109105.1 coordinate 124,566, forward strand.
GTAGCTCACGGGCACCCGGGGAGGGTTCGGCCGCTCAGCTGCGCATCATCGTGTAGCTGAGCGGCGACCGGGACGGGGCTCAGTCGCAGTTGTCGTCGTGAAGACGGCGATGCCGCCGGAGCCGCCACGGTGTCCACGGGGCTTCGACTTCCGGTCGCTCTTGGCGAAGGACGTTTCGTCGGGCGATCCGTCTCACCCCGGATGCACACGGCCGGGGATGAAGTCCGGAACCCGACAGAGGAATAGCCGACGGTGCGGAAGCGGTCCCGGTGGCGGCGCGGCACCTCCGCACACGGGAAGCGGCCCCGGCGCCCAGGGAGCCGGGGCCGAACACCGGTCGGTCGGGCTGTTGCCCCCGGAGGAAAGCAACAGCCCGACACTCACCGCCTGGACCCGCCTACTGGGGCGCCTCCTCTGGACGGTCCCCACGGATCTTCGGGGTGAGCTCCCTCATGTCCTTCCGTAACACCGTGCCCAGGGCCACCGCGAGGTACAGCACCGAGGCCGCGAGCAGCGGCACGGTCAGCCCGAATCGCTCCACGACCTGTCCCGCGACGAGGCCGCCGAGAGCACTCCCCGAGGCGGCAAGGGAACCGCCGACGGAACTCACCCGGCTCCGGAACTCCTCCGGAGGCCGCGAGTAAGTGATCTTCCCGATCACCGGCTCGATGAAAGCCCCGGCGAAACCGGCGACGGCCCAGGCAACCATGGCGAGCCACATCGGTGCGTCCAGGGCCAGCGCGGGTAACTGAGCCACCACCAGGAAGTAACCCACTATCAGGATCACCCAGGACCGCACCCGCTCGACCAGGGTTACGGCAACGGCGCTCCCTATGCAGGACGCGACCGCCGCCGTGCTGAGGAGTGCGCCGATCGCCCCCGGACCCGCATCGGTCTCCAACGCCCAAGAGGGCAGAAACACGCTGGTCATCGGCGCGAGCAGGAAACTCATGAGGCCCAACATCACGTAGAGCCTGACGAGCAGGCCGTCCCTGCGGAAGTGGCCGATCCCCTGGCCGAGACTCCGCCAGTACCCCTGTTCCTCCTCACCGTGACCCGCATTGACCCGGCCCGGCTCCATGCCGCTCGGCAGCGCCAGGCCGACGATCAGACAGCTCACGGTGGACAGCAGAGCCACCACCGCCAGACCGACCACAGGCTCCATCGCCACTAGGAAGGCGCCGATTGAAGGACCGAACACACGGCCGACAGTCACCATCGCCGAACTCAGGCTGATACCACGCCCCTCAGCGACACCGACGTACTTCGCCGCTTCCGGAGCCAGAAACCTCTTCGCCAAAGAGCCCGCACCGTCCACAGCACCTATCAACGCGATGAGCGCCAGCAGTGCCGGATAAGTCAGCATGTCCATGACAAGCAACACCGCGATCAGCGTGACACTGATCGTCCCCACCACACCAGCCATCCACGACGTCCGCCGCAGCCCCACACGGTCCACCACCGGACCGGCCAGAAACCGCACCACGACGTACGGCGCCAACTCCGCGAAGACAACCATCCCCGCATGACTCGCACTACCGGTCGTGGCGATCACGAACCAGGGCATGGTCAAGATCATGATCCATGCGCTGATACACCCCGTGAACGTCGTGGCGAGCACCCACAGCAGAGCGCTGTAATGCCTTGCCATCGACAACCCCAGGGCCAAGCCGCTTCCAACAGACACGGCTATGACACCTCCCAAACTCCATCGGAGGCTCAGACCCGGGATAACGGGTCTTGATGCCCCGCCGGGAGCGTCCCGGCAGGGGCCCCCGGACGGGTGCTGGAGGTACCGGGGCGCCGCGAAGCAAGCCCCGGTACCTCCAGCACCCGTCACGCTCCTGTGCCGGGATGCTTCCGGCGGGGCATCAAGACCCCCGCGCCCAGGCCGACACATGGACACGCGAGGCCGTGGATCGAGAATCCGAGGAGGGGCGACGCCGCGGCCATGAAGAACCACCGGCCGAGTCCACGAAGAAGGACGCGGTCAAGCTGTCAGGTATGACCCGCCCCGCACACGCCGCTCAAGACCGGACAGGCATTCCGGCACCCGGCCGGTCGGCCTCGGACCCGAGCGCCAGGCCGACCGGGCAACCCGCCGCCCCTGTGCGAACCCCGACTCGTCATCGACGCCTCGGCCACCGGCAAAACACCGCGACAGCAACCTCACCAGCGCCCAACACCCTCGAAGCACAGCGATCCCGGATCGCTGCAAGCGCCGGGGCAGGGGCCGCCACGGACGGCAAACCGAGCACACGAAAAAGGCCCGGTGTCCGCCAGAGAACTGGCGGACACCGGGCCTCCTGCTTTCCACACAGATCCCCCGGTGCCCGCCGAAGTGGCTCGCGGGCACCGGGGGATCTCGGCCGCTCAGCTACACATCATCGTGTAGCTGAGCGTCGACCGGGACGGGACTCAGCAGTTGTTGTCGAAAGGGTTGGAGATGCCGCGGCGATTCTTCTTCCTTCCCCCCTTGCCCTTGGCCAAGGACGCTCCGCCGGCCTTCGACGGGGAGAACGCCGCGGTCGTCACCGTCCTGGCACCGAGGCTGCTCTCGCCGCACTCATCGTCGTTGTCCTGGCACCCCACGACCACGAAGACGATGGCGAGCACCACCAGGATTGCCACAACCACCTTCACGATCGAGCTACGGCCTTTGCGCATGGTTCCCTCCCTTGGAAGGGGACTCGCCGCTCTCTGCGGCGGGTGGTTGTCCCCTGTCCGGCGCGGGCCGACCGCGCTGCGCTGGGGCGGGAGACAACCGGGCTCGTTCCTCGCCCGGTTGTCTCCCGTCTCGGCGTAGTGCAGGCTCAAAGCGGCGGACAGGGGACAACCACCCGCCGCAGAGAGCGGTCGTGACAAAGGGACAGCTGAAACGTGAAGCCGTGACGTCTCAGTCGGAGCAATTCCTCCTGGCCGCTCACGCGCACCAAGCCAACAGAACAGCGAGCAGGAATTCCCAACGCCCTGCCGCTGCCGGACAGTACCCAGCACGACGAAAGCCTCGGTGCCGCCGTTCTCGGCGGCACCGAGGCCGACTCCCACCCACCGAACCGGAAAGCTCAGCGAGACCACGGCACACGAAGCGAACAGCAGCCCGCCTCACAGACACCAAAAACAGCTCCGGCGCCCGCCGCACGACGACGGACGCCGGAACTCACAACGACCGGATCACTTCGGCTCGGCCCCGCCGCACCTGAGGCACTTCCCCTGGTAGTACGCGCAGTCGGCATTCGTCTTACTCATCACGCACGCCATCCCCAGGGTCGCCAGCGCCTCAAGCAACTTCTTCAGGGCGTTATTCATGATCTCTTACCTCTCCGCCGGAGAGGGAGGGCCGCTCTCTGCGGCCCGTGGCGGCCCCTGCCCGGCGCAGCCGATCAGCCCCAGGGGTGGGGTGGGGGCAAACCGCTCTTTGGTTTGCGGCCACCCCACCCCTGGGGCAGGCTGCAAGCGGCGGGCAGGGGCCGCCACGGGCCGCCGGGCGACCACCGCCGGCGCGGAGAAAAGAGCGGCGTGCTGAACGCCTGTGCCACCGACGAGAGACGAGGACGAGACGGCTGACAGCCCGACCACGCCAGCCCCGGTACCGCCGAGTTCGGCGGTACCGGGGCTGGCGTGGTCGGCTCGGCCCAGGTTCAGCTGGCCCTCCTCCGAGCCGGATCCGCGACCACAAGCCCTTTCCTCACGGCGGAGGCACCGCCCGGCATGGTCGAGAAGGCGCAACACCGTGAGCGGGAAGCAGGGCGGCATCCGGACAGTCGTCGGCGGTCACGACCTCCGGCCCGCGCCTCCCGCGCCCCAGCCCGAGGTAGCCCCTACGGAACCCCGGAGACACCGGCACGCCGAGGAGAAGGAGCACGACGGCGGAGTCGGATCGGCTGCGGACACAGCGGCCACGGACGCAGCAGAGACACCCGACGCGGACCCGGACCGGACCGCTGGCGCGTTGCCCGACGGTGGAATGAACGGTGGAAGAGACGGCGCCCCGGACAGCCGCGCAGAGTCCGCGCGGAACCCGGCCGTACGCGTGCGTGCGCAGAAGACGGGTTCCGGCACCCTGCGGCGCCGGAACCCGAACCACTGGCAAGTCAGCTGTTGCCCCCGGGAGGGGGCAACAGCCTCACCGCGTAGACCCCCTTACTGGGGCGCCTCCCCCGGACGGTCCGCACGGATCTCCGGGGTGAGCCCCCTCATGTCCTTCCGGAACGCCATCCGCTGAACCACCAGGAGGTACAGCACCGAGGCCGCGATCAGCGGCACCGTCAGCCCGAAGCGCTCCACGACCAGCCCACCCACGAGGTTGCCAAGGGCACTCCCCACGAGGACAGCCGCACCGCCGAGCGACCTCACCCGGCTCCGGAACTCCTCCGGAGGCCACCGGTAGCTGACCTTCTCCACCAGCGGAGGGGGAAACGCCCCAGCGAAACCGGCAACGGCCCAGGAGATCGCGACGAGCCACACCGGTGCGCCCACGGCCATCATGACCAGCTGAGGCACCAGCAGGAGGCAACCCACCGCCTGGACCGCTGAGGGCCGCACCCGCTCAATCACAGATACGGCGACAACGCTGCCTACCACGGATACGAACGCCCCGACAGTGATGATCCACCGGGTCACCCCCGGACTCGCGGAGGCATCCTCGGCCCAGAGAGGCAGAAACACACCGGCCATCGGCGCGACGAGGAAACTCATGAGGCCGAACATCGCGAAGTGCCTGACGAGCACGCCCTCACCGGCGAAGTAGCGAATTCCTCCGCCAAGACTCCGCCAGTACCCCTGCTTCTCCTCACCACGACCCACCAGGACCGGGCCCCGCTCCATGCCGATCGGCACCGCCAGGACGCTGATCAGACAGCTCACGACGAACAACAGAGCCACCACTGCCAGACCGGCCACAGGCTCCCACGCCGCCAGAAACGCACCGAGCGACGGGCCGCCCACACGTCCGACGTTCACCATCACCGAACTCAGGCTGATTCCGCGGCTCTCGGCGACACCGACGAACTTCGCCGCTTCCGGAGCCAGAAAGCCCTTCGACAGAAGGCCCGTAGCGTTCCCGGCACCCGTCACAGCGATGAGTGCCAGCAGCACCGGAAAGGACAGCCTGTCCGTTACGACAAGCAGACCGATCAGCACGACGCCGACCGTCTCAACCACACCAGCGATCCACGACGTCCGCCGCAGTCCCACCCGGTCCACTACGGGACCGACCAGAAAGCGCGCCGCAACGGACGCACCCATCTCCGCGGAGACGACCAGCCCTGCCTGACTCGCGCTGCCGGTCGTCTCAAGGACGTACCAGGGCATGATCAGGACTAAGACGCAGGCGCCCAGACTCTCCGTGAACGTCGAGGTGAGCACCCACGTCAGACGGTTGACGTGCTCTTTCCATGACCACTGCAGGGCCAAGCCGTTACCAGAAGACACGGCCAGACACCTCCCGAACTAGGAGGCTCGGGTCCCGGATAGCGGGCCCGATGCCCCGCCGGGGGCGTCCCGGCAGGGGCCCCCGGACAGGTGCCGGAGGTACCGGGGCGCCGCGAAGCAAGCCCCGGTACCTCCGGCACCTGTCAAGCTCCTAAGCCGGGACGCCACCGGCGGGGCATCGGGCCCCCCAGCCCCCGGCCCTCCGCCCAGGGGCCTGACTCGACACGTGGAACCGCGGCTCACGAGGCACGCAAAGGGACACACTCTGGCTTTGAAGGGCTACCGGCCAGGCTCGATAAACACGTCAGCCGACCCGTCCGGCAACGCCACAGACGACGCCCAAAGCTGACGAAGCACTTGCGCAGCGACGACCGTCCAGCAGACAGCGCTCGCCAAGTCGTTCAAGCGTTCAACACGACGCGCCCACCAGGAACGCCCCGGCACACCCGTCCGCAGAACAGCGAACACAAGACTCACCGCGCAGTCCCCCCGCACCGACACACCGCTACAACACGACGCTTCACCACTCCGGCCAGCACAACAACACGCGCACGTCACCCCGCCAGTGACCGCTGGATCCCCCGCACCCCCCACTGCGGCCCGATCAAGCCACACACGATCAGAGAACGCCCAGCCCAGCCCAGCCCACCCAGCCCACCCGGCCCACGACGAAAGCCGACACCGTCGCGCTCCCACACCCCCGGCGCTTGGTTCAGACGGGACTCACGCGGTCCCGCCACGCTCCGACTCTCCGACCAGCCGGAGCAACCGGAGCAACCGGAGCAACCGGAGCAACCGGAGGATGAACCCGAGTCCCCTGCCTGGTCTTCAAGCCGCCACAGATCGTGCGCAAGCTCTGCGACCGCTTCCCTTTCGGGGAACACCGCCGCCCGGGAAAGTCCGGCCCCCAGACAGATCCACCACTACGCGCCCGCCCCTGGCGGTGCCGGACGGGCTGCCCCCATCAAGGAGGCAGCCGACTCACGGAGGGGCAACGGCGAGACCCCTGCGCGCGTGCGTACACAAAAGGCGGGCCCCCGCGCCTTGCGGCGCCGGGGCCCGAGTACCGGGTACCGGGTACAGCCAGCCGTCGCCTCCATCCGGAGACGACGGCTGACGCTCACCGGCTGTCGTCCTCCGCCACTTCCCTACCGATGTCCGGCTTCAACTGCCGGATGTCCGACTGGGCGAGGAACCAGATCACCACGCCGACGTAGATCACTGCCGCCCCGATCAGAGGACCGGTCAACCCGTAGCGGTCGACAGCCAGACCCACCACAAGATTTCCCACTGCGTTGCCCATGTAGGTCGTCGAGCTCCCCAGGGCCCGTACCCGGCTCCGGAACTCCAACTCCGGGTGGTGGTAGGTGACCTTTTCCACCACCGGCTGAGGAAAAGCCCCAGCAAAACCAGCGACGATCCAGGCCAGCGACACCCCCCACAGGGGAACGCCCAGCGCCATCACCAAGAGCTGCGGCACGAGGAACAGATAGCCCCCCGCAAAGACCAGGGACGGCCGCACCTTCTCCGTGGCGTGGATGGCTATGAAGCCACCCACAAGTCCGGCGCATGCCGCGACGGTGGTGAGGACGCCGATGATCTGCGGCCCGCTGTGGGCCTGTTCGGCCCACAGCGGCAGCACCACTCCGTTCATGGGGGACATCAAGACCCCCAGAAGGGCCAGCATCAGGTGCAGCCGGACGAGCAGCTTGTCCCGCCCGAAGTACACGATCCCTCCCGTGAGGCTCTTCCAGTACCCCTCCTTATCCTGCGGAGCCGAGTCCGGCTCCATATCGGACGGAAGCCTCATGATGATCACGGCGCCCAGGAACTGGAGCGCCGCGACGATCCCCATCCCGATGGCAGGATTCGCCGCCGCCATCATGGAACCGGCCAGCGGACCGGCCACACGACCGGCCGTCATGGCCGTGGTGTTCATGCTGATCGCCCGGCTCTCCTTCAGGCCGACGAGCTTGGCCGCAGAGGGAGCGAGGAACGACTTCGCCAACGACCCAGCGCCGCTTGCCGCACCGAGCAGGGCGACAAGCCCCACCAGGGCGGCATACGTGAGCTGATCCGTGGCCGCGAGCAAAGTCATCGTTCCGACGCTGCCGGTCTCGATAAAAGAGCAGATCACCGCCACCTTGCCGAGCCCGACTCGATCCAGCACCGGCCCGGCGAGAAGCCGCGCCACCAGCAAAGGCGTCAGCTGTGCGAACACAACCAGTCCCGCCCGGCCAGCACTTCCCGTGGTCTGCAGAACAAACCAGGGGAGGGTAAAGGTCAAAATGGACAGGGAAAGGCCCCCGGCCACGGTGGATACCAGGATCCACATCAACAATACGTACTTGTCCAACGGCCGTGACATCAGTCATGACCTCCCGAACCTAGGAGGCTCGGGTCCCTGACAGCGGGCCCGATGCCCCGCCGGGGGCGTCCCGGCAGGGGCCCCCGGACAGATGCCGGAGGTACCGGGGCGCCGCGAAGCAAGCCCCGGTACCTCCGGCATCTGTCAAGCTCCTAAGCCGGGACGCCACCGGCGGGGCATCGGGCCCCCAGCCCGCACCCGGGGAGCCTTCACCCGGACAAGGGGGAGCCGGTGGATCCTGAAGTCCCGCGAAGGGGTACGCCGCCGCGTTGAAGGGCTACTGGCCGGGTTCGAGAAACGGCGGTCGAGCTGTCCGGTCTCGCCGCAGACGACGCTCAAGACTGGAGGGGCAACACACAACAAGGCCCCGGCCCTCACCAGCGTGAGAGACCGGGGTCAGCCGACACCGTCACAGCCTCTCCCCCTACACCCCTCCCCCACCGTGCGACGACCCGCCCCGCTTCCATGCCTTCAGCAACAACTGCATCCTTTGTGTCGGCTCCCATCACAAGCCAACGCGCGATGCAGGAGCGGTTCCCGGCAATAGCACCACGCGTCCGCACACGGAAAACGGCCCTGGCGCCCTGCGGAACCAGGGACGGACACCGATCAGTCAGCTGTTGCCCGCGGAAGAAGGCAACAGCTGACTGACCGCGTGGCCCCTACCGGGGCCCCTCCCCCGGACGGTCCTCACGGATCTCCGGGGTGAGCCCCCTCATGTCCTTCCGCGCCCGCGGCCCTCGTCGACAGCGAAGTACGCCGCTCCCGGAACCAGAAGGCTCGTAACGTTCCCGGCACGCCCCACAGCAACGAGTGCCAACAGCGCCGGAAGAAACAGCCTGTCCGTCACGACGAGCAGGGCGATCAGCGCGACGCTGATCGCCTCAACCACACCAGCGATCCACAACGTCCGCCGCAGTCCCACCCGGTCCACCACCGGACCAGCCAGAAAGCGCCCCGCAACAGACGCACCCGCCACCGTTAAGAGGACCCACCCCGCCTGACTCGTACTACCGGTCATCGCAAAGACGAACCAGGGCATCAAGACCCAGACGCATGCCCTCAGACACTCCATGATCACCCGCTCCATGAGCGTCGAGATGAGCATCCACAGCAACGGCCCGTACTTTGCCCGCAGTCGTGACATCAGTCATGACCTCCCGAACCTAGGAGGCTCGGGTCCCTGACAGCGGGCCCGATGCCCCGCCGGGGGCGTCCCGGCAGGGGCCCCCGGACAGATGCCGGAGGTACCGGGGCGCCGCGAAGCAAGCCCCGGTACCTCCGGCATCTGTCAAGCTCCTAAGCCGGGACGCCACCGGCGGGGCATCGGGCCCCCAGCCCACGCCCAGGGCCTCCACCCGGACACGTCGAGCCGCGGCTCACGAGGCACACAAAGGGACACACCCTGGCCATGAAGGGCTACCGGCCAGGCTCGAGAAACACGTCAGCCGACCTGCAGATGCAAGCAGAACCGCAGATGCAAGCAGCCCGCTGCCGCAGCGTTCGCTCCGACTCGACGCCGCACCAGCACCGCGAAGCTCCGCCACCCCAGCCCGCACAACAACGCACGCCGATTGACTACACGAAAACAGTCGGCACGCCATCAGCTACGGCAGCCCTTCCCACACATGCCGAGCCCGACGTTCAGGGCGAAGCCCATAGCCGAAACCGTGCATCCGCACTGCCCCAGCCAGACACCGATGGCCCCGATACCGCCAGGTGCGCGGTACCGGGGCCATCGACTCAGTCAGGGCTCAGTCGTCATTCTCCGAGCCGGACCCGTCCCCGTCCTCGGGCTGGGGAGGCGCGGGTTGGGGAGGCGCGGGCTGGGGTGGCGCGGCCCGGGGCTTGTGCCCGCCAGCGTCCGTCCACATGCCGCGCGGTTTGTTCGTCATGGTGCACTCCTTCTCGGCAGTGCCGGGCGGTGCCTCCGTCATGAGGGAGGGGGCCCGTGGTGGGCCCTGCCCGACGCAGCCGATCCGCGCCAGGGGTGGGGGGCTGGCAAACCGCTCTTTGGTTTGCCAGCCCCCCACCCCTGGGGCAGGCTGCAAGCGGCGGACAGGGACCACCACGGACCCCTGGGCGGTCAGGACCGGCGCGGAGAGCAGAACGAGGAAAGCAGAAGAGAAGAGACGAAGTCCGGCACAAGGCATGCCTCGGCAACCGGGCACAGCGCCGGACGGCCCACACGACGTGAACACCACCGGACTGCTCGCCCCTCCTCGGCGCCTCCACATGCGGAAGGGCCCCGGTGCCGTCGTGGACCGACGGCACCGGGGCCCTTCGCCACAGGGCGGTTCACCGAGAGACGGTTACTTCTCGCCCGAACCGTTGCAACCCCCGGTGCACGTCCTGGTACCCGAAGTCCCGTCGCCGGTGATGACCCGATCCGGATCGGTACCAGTGCCATTGCACCTGTCGCAGCGGCGCGGGGCCTCGGTCGGCATCTCGTCCGTCATGGTGTGTTCCTTCTCGGCAGTGCCGGGCGGTGCCTCCGTCATGAGGGAGGGGGTCCGTGGTGGGCCCTGCCCGACGCAGCCGATCCGCGCCAGGGGCGGGGTGGGGGCAAACCGCGCTCTTTGGTTTGCCCCCACCCCGCCCCTGGGGCAGGCTGCAAGCGGCGGACAGGGACCACCACGGACCCCCTCCCGACGGCCAGCACAGCCCGGCACCGCCAAGAAGGAACACAAGGCGGGGGCCTGCCGGATGCTTCCGCGTCCCCGGATGGGCCGGAAGCATCCAGGCCGCTCACCCGTCACCGTGTGGCGGCCCACCCGCCATCGGCCGGGCTGCGAAGTGACGCTTCTGACGGACCAGGTTCGCCACGAGGGCATCCGTCAGCAGGGCGAAACCCCTCCGCGTGCCCACCGGTCCGATGCAACCGACGGCTGAACGGCGGAAGGTTTACCCCGCTCGGGAAAACACTCACTCGGACTCCGGGCTGCCGGAGACCGGAATCGGTCCGTCCGAGAACCTGAAAGGCCCGCACAGGTCCGGCTCAGCCTCGCGGCGCTTCGGAGAAGGGCGCATGACGGGGAAGGCGCCAGGGCCAGTTGCCCCGGGCGGAGGCCATGGCATCCCCCGGCCCGGCCCCGCTCACCACCGACGCACCTCCGAGCCACCCAAGCCGTCAGCCTCCGCACCACCGATAACCGAAGCCCTATTGCATAGCTCGCTCCCCCACTCCCCTACCCTTTCCCTCTCAGTCCCTCCTCTCCTCCTACGAGTTGGCATCGGAGACGGGGCCCGGGGCGTCTTCCCCTCTCCGCTCAGGGGGACATGGGATTGAGTAGTGCTGAGGCAGTCCTGATCCGATGAACGCTGCTCGGCGCCCGTGTCCGACTCCGCGGTACCGGTGGTCTCGTTGCAGAGCCGTGTGGAATGGAGGAAGTCGTGGTAGCCGAGCGAGTCCGCTACGGCGGACCTGGGATTCGGCACGGGGCCGGAGAACAGCTGCCAACGGGCGTATTCACTTTCTTCCCGCGGCGGAGCACCAAGACGAGGCCAGGGCGGCCTACGACGGGGGCGTCGAGCTGTATGCGTCGATGTTCGCTAGCCGACTGGAGACGCAGCCGTTCGCGCGGAACATGATCGGCACCTTCGCCGAGCTGGTGCGCGGTACGGATCGCCCAGCGGCCAGCGGGCGGCACGGGCCCACCCCCGCCGAGCCGGCCGGCGTACCCGAGCGCGGTGATCCGCAGCTCGCCACGGACATCGACGACGTACTGGCCCGGCTCTCCCCCACCCACCGGGCCGACCTGGTGCTGCGGGACACAGAGGGCCTGGACGAGGAGGCTACGGCCGCGCTGCCCGGCGTCCCGGCCGGCACCGCAGAGTCCCGTCCGCACCGGGCTCGGATGAGCTTCCGAAAGGCATGGTCCTCATGACGACGCACGAGTCGACCCTGGTGGAGCGGCTGCACATCATGGCGGCCCGGGTCCGCGTCGCGCGGCTCGCCGAGGAGGCATGCCGTCCCGTTCGAGGAGGTGTGGGCGGTGATGGCAGAACTGGAGAGCGAGTTCGGGCGCTTCCGGCCGGCCATGCGGACGGTGCGGGTGCTGCGGGTCACGGGAGACCGGGGCGAGGCGCTGGCCCGCAGCAAGTACGGCTTCCGCGCACACCTGTGCGGCCTCGTCAGGCCGGTCCGGGCCGGTGCTGGCTACAGAGCCGGTTCCTGGTCATCGGGATGGCGGCGGCACCAGGGTGGCGCTGACCCGGCGGTGTCCGGGTCCGCGTCCCGGGGCACGGTCCGGCGATCGTCCGTTCGGCACGGCGGTCCGAGTGGTCCCGCGCGATGACCCGCCTCGCGGAACGAGTGAGCCGTCGGCAGGTCGGGCCCGGCGGCGTGACCGGGCGCCCGTCTCGCCGATCACCGCGGGCCGGCCCACGGAGACCGCCCCTCACCACCCCTGTCTCTCTGCCCACGCGCTCCGGTCGCCGGCGGGGAGTGTGACGGCCCCGCCCGGCGCCCGGCACGCGCCACACCCCGACCACAGCGACGACGGCGACCACAGCGACGACCGCGTCCTGATCACGACCCGACGCAGGAACCGCTACGGTGCGGAGAGGCTCTCCACTGCCGTACGGGCATAGCGGCCGAAGCGGCCGGGCGTCAGTCCGTTGCGTTCGGCCGTCACTTCGAACTTTCCGGCAGGCCACCCCAGCAGTTGTGCGGCCTCCGCGCTGCTGAGACTCGCCTCGATCCAGGCGTGGCGGTCGGATATGGCAGCGGTGACGTCCGCCGGGTCGAGCGAGTCCAGGCTCTCGACGGCGTACAGCGGCCAGCCGCGGAAAGCACCGGCCGGGCGCAGAACGCCGCGCTCGGCCAGGAGCTGGATGTCGGATCGCTCCACCTCCAGACCTGTGTGCTGTGCGAGGTGCTCGGCGGCCTTCTCGGAACCGAGACCGGGGTGGTCGCCGACAGCGGCGATGATCTCCTCGACCCGGTCGGGAAGTGTCTTCGCCAGCTCCTTCGACCAGCGCTGCTTCTCGGTGTCGGGTTCCGGGATCAGGCCGCGTTCCCGGGCACGCTGCAACTGCCAGGTCTTCAGACCCAGATAGCTGCTGAGCTGCACCGGGCCGAAGGTCTCGCGCCGCTGCGCCCCCCGCACGCGGGGAGCAGCAGGCCGTCCGCTGGTATCGGGGACGTCGGCGCGAGCGGCGGGCTTCTGCTCCGGCGCGAGGGCGGCCACGATGTCGTCGACACGGTCGGGAAAGGTCTTGGCGAGGGTGTAGGACCAGCGCTTGTCGTCGATGTCCGGCGGGGGGATCAGCCCTCGGTTCTGGGCACGGCGCAGCTGCGATTCCTCGATGCCCAGCCAGCGGGCGAGCTGCACAGGGCCGAAATCGGCACGGTTTTGACTCATGGTGGTCCCCTCCGCTGGGCGTGGTTCCGCGCGGTGCGGCGGCAGGGCGCAGAACAGCGTTCTTCCAGTTTCGCTTGGCCCACTGACAATGGTCCGGGCCGGCTGTTCAGTTCGGGCTGATGGACGGCTGATGGGGAGCGGGAGAGGAGACGGGGGCAGGGACGAGGACGGCGTGCAGGTGAGGCCAGCGCAGGTCCTTGGCGACCTTGGACGCGGCGACCCAGATCTGTGCGCCGTCGTGGTCCCGCCAGGTGGGAAGGCTGAAGGAATAGCCGCGTATGCCTCCGCCGGAGGTGGTGTGGTGGACGCGCCATTCCACTCCGGCATTGGTGAGGGCGCGTTCGAAGGCGTCTCTGCCGTGACCGCGGGTGGCGTCGCGTGCTGCCCGTATCCGCGCGCGCAGTTCCTCCCTTTCAGGACGGGGCGCTCCTCTGTGCTCGCTGGCGGCGCGTTCGGGGCGGGTGACCTGGGGAGCCATACGGTTGCTTCGGTCTTCGGCGTTGATGAGCTTCCAGGACCGTTCGATGTCGCGGACGACGGGCCAGGAGCGGTGGTAGTCGAAGGCGTCCCGCACCAGCCAGCCGGTCCAGTCGACGCGGCTGATGGTGAGATGGATGTGGTCTTCGCCGTGGCGGACGGCGACCCAGGGGCAGTTGCCGTATCCCATCCGCGTCACGTAGCGCTCGGCGATTCGGGCCCAGGTCGCGTCCGTGAGGGTGGGATCGTCGGGGGCGGTGCGCAGGGCACAGCGCCAGATGGGGCGGGCCACGTCGCTGCGGCGGGCGGTGTGGGCGTCGATGAGGTGCGCCAGCTGGTCGACGGCGCCGGGGACGTTTCCTGTTATCAGGCGGGGATTGACGTGTTCCTCGTCCCGGCCGGGACCGAAGTCGTAGCGGAGGGCGCGGTCCGCGCGGCGGCCCTTCGTGATCTTCGCGATCACCGCGGCTGCCCGGTGGGTCGCTCAGGTGCCACGGGCAGGCCGCGCACATGGAGCGCGGCGTTGCCGAGCTGGGCCATCGCCGCATCGGCGCCTTCGGGCAGGGCACCGCCGTTCTCCCGGGCGAGGCGTACCAGATCCCGCAGGTTCTCTGCCGCCTGTACGAGCTGTGCGTAGGCGTTCTCGTTGACCTCTGGTACGCGGGGGATGTCACCGGGCACCCCGGGATGCCCGTTGAGGGATTCCTCGACGACCGCCCGTACCCAGGCGCCGAGTTCCTTGCGCTCGGTCTTCTGGCGGGCCTGCTGCCAGCGCTCCAGTTCTTCGGCGTTCAGGCGCACGCTCACGCAGCGCGTGCGCTTGCTTCCCGAATTTCCCCGCACCACGCCGTCCACCCCTTGGCTCGTCTGCCGGTGCATCACTGGCGTGATGCGGCGGCCCCAACCGTAATCCCCGTACTCGAAGGCGCTCTTGGGCAGGTGGGCGAAGGGGCTGGAGGCAGGATACGGCGGGTGCGGCCGTGTTGAGGGCGCCGGGGAGGGACCTGGCCCGGGCGGTCCGTCCGTGATGGCGCGTGTGGTCGGATAGGCCGCCGGGGAGTGATCGGTAAGCCCGACAGCGCTCCGGGATGCCCGGGGACGGGGGGCTCGGTGGTCCGCCCGCCGGCGCCGGGCTTCGGGAAAGTGTGAGGCCCGACGAGCGGGGTCGCGCAGTGCCGGAAGGGCTGCCCTCGCACCTACCGCGCTCCGAGCAGTTGCAGGCACAACAGAAACAGCTCAGTACGCAAGGTGCTGGCGTGGGCCCCGGGCCGCGGGCACCCTCCCCCAGGGGTCTCCGGTCCGTCGGGCGGCACTCCCCCACGTCGTTCCTCCGCGGCTGCAGTTCAGCGTAGAGGAGAAGATGCCGTGACCGCTTCCTATGCACTCCGCGGAGCGATCCCACCCGGGTCACCCGTCCGCCACGGCCCGACAGGGACCGACACCTTCAGGCAGATGTGCGACGTCTTCTTCCGGGACAGGCGACTGAGCTTGAAAGCGAAGGGCGTCCTGGGGCTGATCCTCATGCACCGGGACGGCGCCGGTGTCACTGCGGAGCGCATCGCGGAGTGGTCCCCCGACGGGGTGCCGGCGGTCAGGGCCGCTCTGCAAGAGCTGGAGCACTTCGGCTATCTGATGCGCGAACAGTCCGGAGGAACCGGTGGCGCACCGGTCACGTATTCCACCGGGGATACGGCCAGGTCTGCGTCGCTGCACGGTGCCCAGCCGCCGGCGGTGACCGCGCCTTCGGGGTATGGCGCGGCTGAACACCGCGGACCGGCTATGGACGGTGCCGCGTGTGGGGACGCGGGGGATTCCACGCCGACCGGGGACAGCGGGGTGTCGAGGCGTCATGCGGTGGCGGCCGAAGGGGGGTTCCTTGTCGGCCATGAGGTGCAGCAGGTGCTGTTGGCATTTCCGGGGAGCTTGCGTGAAGCGATGCGGGCCACGGCGCACACGGACCGGCCCAGGGCCCTGGTCACCGCCGTTGAGCGGGAGTTGCGCATGGTGGGCCGGCATCGGCTGGTCGAGCGGGTGGGGCGGCGGTGGATCTCGCACGGGTATGCCCGTCTGCTGGCGGAGGGGACGCTCAAGAGGCCGGTGGGAGCGGCGGTGGCCATGATCAAGGCAGGGCCGTGCCCGAACCCGCGGTGCGAGGACGGTTGGTTCGAGGATGGGGCGGTCTGCCGGGCCTGTGAAGAACGCGAGAAGGACCGGCACGTCGAACCTGCGCCTCGGCCGCGGGAGGCAGCCTGGGCGCGGTGTCCGTACTGCGGCGCCGAGCTGGGCGCGGGCCCGGAACCGTGCGCAGGATGTGTGCGAAGGGCGGAGGCGGTCCGCGAGGAAACCGCTGCGCTGATTGACTCGGCCGTACGGAACTGGGAGGCGGTGCCGGGCGCCTCAGCGGCTGAAAGTCGCGCGGAGGTGGAGTCGGTGGTCGCGCGAGCCCACGCGGACGCCGCCGAAGCCGGAGCTGCCCCCGCCGGGCAAGCGCTGGCCGCGCGGCTGGCCGCTCTCGAGGAAGCCCGGCGCGCCCAGGCGGCAGGCGAGATCGGCCCCGGAGATCAGGTTCGTCTGTCTGCACGTGCGCATCGCCGGGGCCACCGGGGCGGGCCCGGGATTCCCGCGCAAGCCACACCGGGGGTGGACCGGTGCCCCGGCTCGGACGGTTCGGGGTGTCCCGACGGGCGCGCTGCGGTTGGAAGCGAGGGCTTGTGTGTGCGCTGCCGCACGGTAGCTGTCGGACTGAAGCCAACTATGAGGGGGAATGGGCACCCCCAGGGCCTGTAAGGGCTTCATCGAGTCCGGCGACCGGACCTCATTGCCCCTCGGGGACGGAGGTCCGGTGCCTTCCAGGCGCTTCCGTCCTGCCCTGGCTGCCAGTCAGTACACGTATCGCGGCACGCAGTTGGGGGGCGTGGTTTTTCCAGTCGCGGCGAAGCCGCCATCGTGCCCGGGCGGGCACTGCGGTGCAGGTGTGCACGCTGCCGTTACAGGGGTTCGCGGCGAAGCCGCCTGTGTGATGCGGAACCAGGGCGGCCCGCGCTGAGCGTGCCTTCGCGCGCTTCAGAGGGATCGGACTCCGCCCACGGTGTCTGGGAACGTAGTAAGAGGCAGTTGGTGTTTCCGCAGGTCAGAGTTGTACGGAACAGCTCTCATCCGTGTTTCGAATTGCGCTTCCGGGAACTGCTATTGCTTATAGGCAATTCCCGTTCGAAATATGTTCGATAACATAAGGGGCTGTGACACCTTGGTGACGTGCTTAGAGGCACCTCCTGTGTAGAGTCCTCGCATTCGTATTGCCTATGGGAAATACCCCCGGGTGAGAGGTGGGGCATGGGGGAGCCGAGCGCGTCCCGGCTACCCGCGGTGAACCGTGGGACGGGGGAGATCGTGCAGCTCGAGTTGCTGGACGGAGAAACGTTCCGGCGGAAGGGCCCCGGGGAGAACCGGGTACTGCCAGGAGCAAGGTACGACTGGCAGCCCCATCCGGGCCGCCATGTGAACGTCGGCAAGGCCCTGATGAAGAAGGTCTGGCACAAGGACAGCGGGTATCGCCAGAACGACCGGGACATCTTCGGTTTCTATGTGGCGCACTCCCCCGAGGGCACCGAACCCTTGCGCATGACCTTCAAGGAGATCGCGCAGACCCTGGGCATCCGGCCGGATACGGTGGCGCGGTCGGTGGGCAGGCTCCATGCCGGCGGGCTGTTACTGGAGGCCGAGAAGGTGGGCCGGATGAAGTTCTACCGGATCAACCCACGGGCTGCCTTCGACGGTTCAGCGACCGAGCAGGTGCGAGCCGTTCAGGACGCCCGCTACCCGGTCGTGCCAGCGCCACAATCCGCACCGGTGTCCAGGAAGAAGGAGATCTCATGACGTTTCCCGCGCAGCGGTCCGAGCTGCTCTTCACCCCGCAGCTCATGCACGCGCTTCTCGTGGGAACCGCCGACGCGCCCGGAGCCGACTTCAGGGTATTAAGTTACTACGCGACGGCAGTGCCGCTGGGCGAGACGGTGCGCAAGACGCTCAAGGAGATCTCTCAGGCCCTCCAGCTCAGTCCCCCCAACACCGGCAAAAGCACCCGCCGGCTGGTTAAGGACGGCTGGCTGGAGGTCTCCTACCGGATGGGCCGGGTGACCTTCTACCGAGCAGGTCCCAGAGTCATCGCCCTGGCCGCCCAGCCGCCCGAGGAAGGTTCGCAGCAGGCGCTCGCCAGCATCAGCTACCTGCCATGTGCATACGGGGGCCAGGACCAGTAGGAGCGCCGGCGCCGGATGGGCCTCGCGAGCCTGACAGCGAGTGCCGCGAAGCCCCTCCGGCCCTCCTTCCGGGGCCGGCGACGCCGTATACGAAGAGACATTGCCGCCGGCTCCGGGACCACGGGGGTACGGGATGCTGGGGGCTGACCGGCGCGCGTCCGCATACGGCGGCGATACCGACCGCTTCTTCCACCCGTGTGCCAGGTAATCCCACCGGGGTTCCGCCCATGGAGACGCCGTCGCGGTCGAGGGACGCCCGGTACCCCGACGAGACGGGGCCTGGGGATGCGGGCCAGGTTGGATGCCTTGCTGCTCGCCGCTCGGCCTCACGCCGGTCGCTGCGTACAACGAGCACTGCGTAGCCTGCCGGACGTCACTTCGTGGCAGTGGCTTCCTGGCCACCGAGGGCTGCGTGACGGCGCCGGAAGTCGATGAGGTAGTCCGCGAGACCGGCCTGGCCGAGGCGGTTGCCATGGCCGCCCTTGGAGCGGATGTCGTGCTGAGCACACAGCTCCGCCAGCTCTCCGAGAGAAGGTTCGCTGCCCTCGGCCTCGAGGTGCTGTGCCCACACTCGGTAGATGCGCCAGCCCATCCGGTACCGGCGCAGCGTGCTGGGGCTTATCTGGCCGCCGCCCCGGCCTGCCATCCCCCTCACCCAGAGGTGGTCGGCCAGTTCCTGCACCGTGGGCTCGACTTCCAGCTTGTCAGTGAGCTCGGCCCATGCTTGGTAGTAGCGGTCGACGAGTGTCGGGTTCCCCTCCCCCGCCGGGCGCTCAGGCTGCTTCGCCTCCTTCGCTCCTCGCTGCCTGCCGTGCATGACGTCCTGTTGGGCCGGTGGCGGAGCCGTTGCGTCTGTCTGCGTGGTCAAGAGGGCGGCCGCGTGGTGAGGCTGGTGCGGACCCGCCTCGGACGGTTGCGAAAGCGCCGTGGCGTTGTCCGGCACGCCGGGCTCCCCCGATACCGGTCTCCGCTCCGAGGACAGCTTCTTCAGCCCGGCGGCCGGCATTGCCTGCGGTGCTCGGATTTTCTCCTGCTCCGATGGCCCGGGGCCGGGGCGGGAGGCATCTGCTTCTGACGCCGGAACGGCTCCGTGTGCGTGGCGGACTGCCGGAGTCTCCTCCGGGATGTGGCCCTCCGTGCCCGAGCGGGGCCTCGGGATGCCGGGGCCGGCAAAGCGCGGCGGCTCTTCCCCCTGGCTGGAGTGACTTCGCTGGGCGTCATCTCCGAGCGGCGTGAGGGAGTCCGCAGGCAGCCCTACGGCTGCCAGTCCGGAGGGCGCGGTCTTGGTCAGCGGGACGCCGTAGCGGGCCAGCCGCAGCGGCATCAGTGCCTCGACGGGTGCCTTGCGGCGCCAGGCTCGTCCGTACCGTGCGCGCAGCCGGGTCTCGTAGACGAGGCGGTCCTGCTCCATCCGGATCACCTCGTCGTAGGAGCGCAGCTCCCACAGCTTCATCCGGCGCCACAGGCGGAAGGTGGAGGGGAAGGCCAGGAGCCAGCGGGAGAGGCGGACGCCCTCCATGTGCTTGTCGGCCGTGATGTCCGCCACGCGCCCGACGGCGTGCCGGGCCGCCTCGACGGTGACGACGAAGAGAACGGGAATCACCGCGTGCATTCCCACCCCCAGCGGGTCCGGCCAGGCCGCGGCGCCGTTGAACGCGATGGTGGCCGCCGTCAGCAGCCAGGCCGTCTGGCGCAGCAGGGGGAAGGGGATGCGGATCCAGGTCAGCAGCAGGTCGAGAGCGAGGAGTACGACGATGCCCGCGTCCACACCGATGGGGAAGAAGGGGGAGAAGGACCCGAAGCCCTTCTTCTCCGCCAGGTCGCGGACTGCCGAGAACGAGCCCGCGAAGCCGATCGCCGCGATCACCACAGCACCGGTGACCACTACAGCGATGAGTATGCGGTGCACGCGGCCAATGCGCACCTCCAGCACCAGAGCTCCCCGCTGTCGTCCCGGATGAGGGGTCAGTGTCTCACTCGTCTCAGCGTGCTGGCTGAGGCGCCTTCCACGGGGCCGGCCCGAGTGCAGCATGTGTCTCTTTGAGACGTCCCGACACGCTGATCACTGCGTACCCTCTGCCGATGCGAGCGTGTCAAGAGGCTTGGCATGCTGGTAGTACACGGAGTTGCGGTCTCGGACGCGTGTGATCAGCCCTGCTCGGTGGAGGAAGGCGAGGTGGTAGGAGACGGTCGAAGGGTGGAGGTCGTGCATGGCCGCGAGCTGAGTGGTGGTCCGCGGCACCTTGAGGTCGGCCAGCAGCACATCGCGGGTGGTGGAGCCTCCCCGTGACCGGTTCGCTGCCCCGGACGGGGCGGAGGCGGTGCCGGCGCTTGTGGGGTAGATGAGATACACGGGGCGCCGCCCCTGCGGGTCGACACTCAACAGCCAGGTGTGCGCCCAAGGCGAGGGAAACAGGACCAGGTTCCCGCCGGCGGAGACCTCGGCACTGTGCCGGTCGAGCAGACGCAGAGCGCCGTTGCCGTGGCGGACGGTTTCGTGCAGCGAACCGAGCGCGTACCCCAAACCGTGCTCCGCGAGCAACTGGGTGCGCAGCGCGATGTCGTCCGCCGCCCGTGCCGCGACTGCCGACCAGGATCGGGAAAGACCCCGAAGCCAGAATGTGTCCAGTTCTCGGGCCAGCCGGTCCGCGAAGTCAACCTCACCACGATCAGCGGCCCTGCGCAGGATCCGTCGGGCCGTGAAATCGGCGTGACTGTGCTGGGGCTGCACGTCCAAAAGGCTGCCGAGCTGCGAGGCCACCAGCCGACTAGGAGCGGAAGCGACACGATGCAGATCCTCCTCCGGCTCCGGCGTCCGACCCGCGGGAGCCGGAGGCGTCAGGAAGACAGGGGCGTAGAAGACCGGAGCGAAGGCATGCACCAACTGACGCATCGCGGCCAGCAACTGAAGCCGCTGATCCTGCAGCACACGGCTGACCTCGGCATATGACAAGGAACCGTCGCCCATCACCCGCGGCCGGTGCGGGTGCAGCACAGCAGCTGCCTGCATCAGCGGGGAAACCGCGAAACGGGTGGCCGCCAACTGGTTCGCGCTCAGCGGGATGGTGATCACACCTCTGCCTTCCATGTCCAACTTTGAGGCAAGATCGAATCATCTCCGGACACTCACGTCCACCCGCTGACGCAGACACTCGGAACTGGCCATAGCGCGCTACTCAATGCGCAGCCGCACAACCCGGGCTGCCCCGGCTCTCGGGTTGCATGGTCCGCGAGGGCAGTCGCCCCTCGGGCCCCGCCAGCGCCTCCCGAACGGCGAACGCCGTCGACTCGTCCACGGCTGCGACCTCCACGACCGCCAGACCGGACTCCGTCAAGGGCGCCTCCCTGACCGGCTTCATACCCGCCTCGACGGTCGGGCCAGCCCGACAGCTCGGGCCGCGCGCCCTCTTCCCTCGGACGGGGGCCGCCTCGGACACCCCCCGGGCGGCTTGCACGGAAGTAGAGTTGGGGTCTGTGGTTTACCGCGGTAAACCACAGACCCCAATCTTCTCTCCATAGCTAACGTGTCAATGCGACTTTCGGTCTTCGACGTTAGTAAGGTTCCCCCATGAGTTCTCCAGCCACATCGGGCGACCGCGAAAAGGTCGTCTCCAAGCTGCCGGCCCAGCTCCGGCAGGACCTGAAGATCCGGGCGGCCCAACACGGCGTCGAGATCCAGGGAGCCGTCGAGGACGGCATCAACGCCTGGGCCGCCCTTGCCTCCACCGGTGACCCGGTCGACACCTCCGGGGCCGACTCCTTCTCGACGTTCCTGCCGCAGGGCCAGTGGGAAACGTTCCGGCAGGTGGCGGCCGACCGGCGTGTCTCCCTCATCCAAGGGCTGGCCCAGTCCGTACGCCTGTGGCTGGAGAAGAATCCAGCGCCCAGCGTCCCCCGTCGCACCCACCCGCGCCGGCGCATCGTCTGCAACCAGAAGGGCGGCGTGGGCAAGACCGCAGTGACCGCCGGGCTCGGCGAAGCCCTCGCGGAGGACCCCGGCTCTCTTCACCCGGTGCGGATCTCCAAGCACTTCGCCGCGCAGATCGAGGGAAACAACGCCCTTGAAGTCGAAGATCTCCCCGGGCTGGGGCGCCGCACGCTGATGGTCGACTTCGACCCTCAGCGCCACCTCACGACCCAGCTGGGGCACAGCGAGATCCCCATGTCCGCTGAAGTTGAGAGCCTCAGCAAACACATGACGGGCGAGGCCAAGGGGAACATTCGCGACCTGATCGTCCCCATCAGTGACGACCGGTACGGCGGCAGGCTCGATCTCCTGCCCGGCTGCCAGGACGGCTTCCTCCTGGACGTCGCCCTCTCCAAGGTCCGGTTCCGTGAAGCAGCCCTGGAGCGGGCCCTGGCCCCGCTCGAACCGTTCTACGACGAGATCATCGTGGACTGCCCGCCCAGCCTGGGCCTGAGTATGGACACCGCCATCTACTACGGGCGCCGCCGCGAGGACGAAGAGCCGGGCGCCTCCGGGCCGGTGATCGTCGTGCAGGCCGAGGACAGCAGCGCCGACGCCTACGACCTGCTCGTCACTCAGATTGAAGACCTTCGCGGCGACATGAACGTCGAGGTCGACTACCTCGGCATCGTCGTCAACCTCTACGACCCGCGCCGCGGCTTCATCGCCACCTCTTCCCTGGAAGCCTGGATAGACATCAAGGATCCGAAGGTCGTCGCCGTCATCGGCGATCTCACCGACCAGCGCAAGGCCGTCCGCGTCAAGCAGCCCCTGCTGTCCTTCGCGCCGCGCGGCGAACAGTCCGTCACGATGCGCGCTCTGGCGAGGGGGCTGTCATGAGCGGCCGTGTCTCCGAGCAGCTCGGTACCGGCGCTTCCTTCGGCAGGACACGTGGCGGTGTCAGCGCGCGCCGTCAAGCGGTCGCGGCGACCACCGGCGCCCCCACCACGGGCGCCCCCGACAGCCGGCTGCGCACCCTTCCGCTGGACCAGCTGGTGCCCACCCGGTTCAACCCGCGCTTCAACTTCGGTACGGAGGAGGAACTCCACGAGTTCGGGCTGAAGCTGAAGAAGAAGCAACTGCAGCCCGCGACGGCCGTCACCCGCGACGCCTATCTGCTCCTGTGGCCCGAAGAGGAACAGCGACTCGGTGGCGCCCCCTACGTCATCGCCAACGGCGAGCGGCGGTATCGCGGCTCGAAGACGGTCGGCCTGACGACACTCGAGGTCGTCGTCGATGACGAGCTGGCGCGCTCGCGGGCGGACTTCCTCGACGCGGTCCTCTCCGAAAACAACGACCGCGAGGACCTGGACCCCATCGAGCGGGCCATCGGGATCGACACGATGACCAAGGAGCTCGGCGGTGCCGGCGCGGTAGCCGAGCACTACGGCAAGACCAAAGGCTGGGTCAGCCAGCAGCGCAGCCTGCTGAAGCTGACACCCGAGCTGCAGGCCCTGATCAGCGACGGCACGATGCCGGTGAGGGTCGGCCGGGAGATCGCCGCGCGGCCTCCGGCCGAGCAGGCCGCGGCCTGGCAGGCGGAGCTCAGGCGACGCACCGAAGCACAGGAGACCCCGCGCCCCCGCAAAAAGAAGAAGGAAGCGGCACCCGGCACAGCGCAGACAACGCGGCAACAGGGCTCCGACCAGCCCGGTTCCCCTTCCGGGACACCAGGGTTTACCGCGGTAAACCAGAGCGACACTCCGATCAATGCCCTGCAGGACGGTGCTCCGGCGCTACCCGGCCAGCCCCGGAGCAGGGAGCAGCGGCAGGACTCACCGGCCGATGGGGGAGAGGCACTCGCCCAGGCCGTGCACACGATCATGAGAGCGACCGAGCAGGATGCGGGCGATATCGCTGACGTGCTCGGCCAGAACCTGCCGCGGGACGTGCTTGCCGCTCTTACGGTCAAGCTCAACGCCTGGCTGTAGTCGGCCCGGGGCCCGTCCTGTGGGTTGGTTTACCGCGGTAAACCAACCCACAGGGCTCTTGGGCAGGAGCCCGTAGAAGACGCATGCCCCTGGGGCGGACCGACAGAGCGCCGCCGCCGGGAGTGGTCGCTTCGCCGTGACACCGCTATTCGTCAGGGGGCGGGACCGCAGGAAGAGCAGGCATCAAGAGCCTCGCCATAGCCGGGGGAGCGCTGGTCACCTGCCGGTGACCCATTCGAGGGTTGCTTGGCGGCGGCGCTTTCTCCTTCGACGGCCGGACTGCCGTGGCGGGCTAGCGTGGCTGTACCCGAGCAGACGCAGGTGCACCTCACGAGCCGTGGAACGGCTCTCCGAGCGTCCTGGCGGTTTTCCAGCGGGCAAGCAGAGGAAGGGCCTGGCATGTCCAACCACTTCACCGGCCTCAGCCTTGGGCCGCCGCTCGGCGACCAGCGCCTCGATCTGTGCGACCTGTACGCCTTCGGGGTATCCAGCGATCCGAGCAGGACCGTTCTCATCCTCAACGCCAACCCCAACGCCGATGCCCTGCACCCCGACGCCGTGTACCGCCTGAACATCGACAACGACGGCGACCATCTGACCGATGTCGCTTTCAGCTGGGTCTTCAGCCCGTCGGCAGCCGACGGCTCCCAGACCTACAGCGTCTTCATGGCAACCGGTGCGGAGGCCCGCAAGGCCGAGGCGGTCGGCACCAAGATCGTTTCGGATGCCGCCGTCTCGTTCGGTCCCCAGGCAAACGTGGTCAGCAGCGGCGACTACCGGGTGGCCGCCGGCAGCCGCAGTGACGCCTTCTTCTTCGACGCCGACGGCATCCAGGCGCTGTTCGATACCAGCGGCGGCCGGAATTTCACCGCACCCCATCTGGGCGGGCAGTCCCCGTGGACCGGCGTCGACGCCAACAGCACGGCCAACGTCTTCTCCATGGCGATCGAGCTGCCGACCGCGGAGCTGGCGCCCGAGCCCGAGTTGCGCATCTGGGGCCGGTGCAGCGTCCTGCGCGACGGTGAACTCGTCCACGTGGACCGGGCCGGGCACCCGTCGGTGAGCAGCTTCTTCAACACCGACGACACGAAGGAGGAGTACAACGCCAGCGAGCCGGTCAACGACCGGGCCAGGTGGACGGACCAGTTCGTCCACCTGCTGGGCCACACCGGTGACTACACACGCGAAGCGGCGGTCACCGCGCTCGACGAGCACGGCATCCTGCCGGACGTGCTGCACTTCGACCCTTCCAAGCCCGCCGCGTACCCCAATGGCCGGACGTTCACGGAAGACGTCATCGACATCCGCGTCGCATTCCTCACCAAGAACGAGGCGCCGCCCACCGGCCTGGCGCCGCACACCGACACCCTTGACAGGTTCCCGTACCTCGGCGAACCGCACTCGGCAGCGACCTCCTGACGGCCGATGGGCGGCAGGTCTGTCACTGCTTCGATCACCGCAGCGACTGCACTCCAAGGCGCCCGCGCGGGTGCCCTGAACCGGTCCGGCTACCGGTCCCAGCGGTTCAGGGCGCCTGTCAGCTCCTGGTACCAGCCTGTACGGGACCAGTCGTCGTCCTCGCCGGGCTCGGATCCGAGAGCGACCACGGTGTCGGCCGCGGAGCAGGTGAGTCGGTAGGCAGGTCACGGCCCGCAACATCCTTCTCGGCCACGTCCCTAAAGACCGCAAGGACCCCCTGATCCAATGGGTTGAGCAGCACTTCTCGACCCGCAAGTTCGCTGCTTTGACCGAAGCAGGCGGATCTACGATGCGTTCTTCCCCCGTGAAACCGCCCCGCGACCGCGTCGGCCCGGTGAAGCCGTCGCCGAAACACGGTGGAGCCCGTTCTACCCCTACTACCGCTACTGAAGCCCGGTCGCCCCCAAGCTAATACCGTGACCAGAAGGTATCAGCGGAGGCACTGGTCGCGAGCCTGATTCGGGCGCCGGAGACGCATCTGTGTGTTCGGTACCGGCGTCTCCGCACGCTGTCACGGGGGGAAACGCTCCGGGCGGAAGTCCGCAAGCATCTCGTCCCTCTTCCCGCTGAGGATCTCTGAAGCAAGCAGCCTGCCGATCACCGGCCCGAGCGTGATGCCGCTGTGGGAAACAGCCTCGTAGTAGCCAGGCACAGAAGGCACCGCTCCCACCGAGGGGAATCCGTCGGCCGGGATGGGCCGGTAGGCCACCTGTGTCTGCGCGATGCGGGAGCTGCCGAGTTCCGGAACGACGTGCCGCGCCGATTCGTGGAGCAGCCGTGCGAGTTCCGCTGGATCTTCACCTGTGTCGATGAGTGCGTCGATCTCGCGGCTGTGGAGGACCACTGACGCATCTCCGTCAGGACGGATCTCGATGTGGGGCGCGTGCATGGCTCGGTGAACCGGGACCTGAGCACCGCCGATCCGGGTGACGACGCCGGGTTCTCGGCGCATCGGCAAGTGCCGTGCGATGAGCCCGGCGACCTGGGAGGCGCTGGGTCCTGCTGCGTTCACGACGACGTCGACGTTGAGACAGCTCCCGTCCGACAGAGTCACTGTCCGGATGCTCCCATCGGAGCCGATGCCGACGTCGCAGACCGCGGTCCCGGAACGGTGTTCGGCGCCGGACTCAACGGCTCGGCCGACCAGGCGGCCGACGAGATGCCGTCCGTGCACCCATGCTTCGTCGGGGTAGAACAGGACCGAGGTCTTGCCGGGCACCCTGAGAGCAGGTTCGAGACGACGGCGCACCTCGGCCCCGGTGCACACCTCGACCCTGTAGTGCCAGCCAGCCAGCAGCTCGGCCGTTTCCAGGAGCTTCGCCTCCGCTGCGGGATCATCAGCCCAGCGCAGGTGGCCGCTGGGATGCCACCAAGAGCCTGGTCCGATGGTCTCCGCAAGCTCACGGTACGCCGCCATGCTCGCAACGTTCAGGTCGAAGTAGGACCTGCGCTCGGTCTTGTTGCTGGCGTTGACCCACGAGAAAGACCAGTTGGTGACCCCTTCGCCTGGCCGGCCCGCATCGATGAAGACCACCTCGGCCCCGTGCCGCGACAGGTTCCATCCCACGCAGGCTCCGAGAATGCCCACTCCGATGACAGCAACACGTTCAGACCGCTGCACACACCCGGCGCTCACGAACGCCCCCTTTCAGCGCCGCGGGCCAACTCCCGCTTCCAGCATGCCATTCGCCCCGTTCGGTGACGAGCGTCGATGTCGGGCTCGGTCCACAGACGCAACCCCAGCCAAGCGGTTTCAAGTTGGAGCGGCATCGGCGAACACGGCGCGGCGACGCTCTACGAACGCCGCGTCAGAACCGGGTCAACTGGATCATTTCAGACGAAAAACTGCAGTCCGTCTCAAGGTTCTGGCTCACTTTGAGGCGGAGATGTTCGGTCTCGGTGAGCGATTCCGGGCGACTGAGAATCCATCGGGTCACCACGCGGGCTGCCGGGGGTTGCGCGGTGATCGGCCGAGGTGACGTGCGCTTCTTCCTGATGTAGGCGCTGACAATGCCGTAGCTGCCCTTGTAGCCGAGCGGGATGATCTCCTCCCAGGCTTCCAGGCGTTGGTGCAGCCCTCAGCCCAACTCGTCCAGGTAAGGCTTGTACTCATCCAAGGCGAAGGTCCGGTTGTACTGCCACTGGCCGCGAAAGAGATCTTCCGGCTTGGCAGCGTCAGCCAGGCTTTTGACGGTGCGGTGGGTCATGTGGAGTTGGCGGCCGATGGAGCGGCGGCTGTGGCCGGCTGCCAGCACCGCGTGGACGGTGGCGTGCCTGGCCCGGATGCGGTTGGCGAACCGGTCGCTTTCCCAGGGCGAGGCCAGGGTCTCCTTGGACGGTGTGGGCTCCGGGTGCCGGCATCGGCACCACCACCGTCCACCGGTACATCACCGAGGCCGTCGAGATCCTGGCCTCCCACGCGCCGACCTTCACCGAAGCGGTGAAGACCGCCTCCGCCAAGGCATTCGTGATCCTGGACGGCACGCTACTGCCGATCGACCGCATCGCCGCCGACCGGCCCTTCCACTCCGGGAAACACAAGAAGCACGGCATGAACGTGCAGATCATCGCCGACCCGGCGGGGCGGCTGCTGTGGGCCTCACCCGCACTGCCCGGAGCAGTCCACGACATCAAGGCTGCGCGAACCCACGGCATCATCGACGCCCTGGACCGGCGTGGAGTGCTGGGCGGACAAGGGCTACCGAGGCGCCGGCGGCACCATACGGGTGCCCTACCGGGGGCGCTGGGAGACGCTCTCCGCAGGCCAGCAAGCCGTCAACCGTTCACACGCGAAGGTCCGCGCGCTCGTCGAGCAGGCCATGGACACCCTCAAGACCTGGCGGCTCCTGCGCAAACTGCGCTGCTCGACCACCCGGATCACCAGCCTCGTGAAGGCCGTCCTCACCCTGCACCTGACCTGCTCAAACTGAGGTTGGAAAGGCTCAGTGGACCCCTTTAGTGTGCGGCAGACATGAGGACGACCATCCGGCCTGGCACGCACGCCAGTTGGCGTTTTCCGTATCCGGAGAACAGGGCTGCGGGGTCGTTCCTCATCGACGGTTTCCGTTGGAGAGGGAGAAACAGAGTGCGAACCGCATCAACAGCGCCCCGCCGGCGCGCGGCGCGTGGGAACGATGGCTGGTCGTTCCCGGACCTGGTGGTGGAGACGTGGGGGGATTTCGCGTGTTTCACCAGGCCGGAGCTGAAGGCCGAGCGGGTGAGTTACCAGGTGATGACCCCGTCGGCTGCGGAGGGGCTGTTGCGTGCGATCTTCTGGAAGCCGCAGTTCCAGTACGTGATCCGCAGGATCGAGGTGCTGGAGCCGATCCGCTGGATGCTGGTGCGGCGTAACGAGGTGCAGTCGGTGATCAGCCCGCAGCGGGTCAAGGCGCTGCGCGCCGGCGCTGCCGAGCGCTACGACGTGGAGGAGGACCGGGACCAGCGCAGCACGATGGGCCTGCGGGACGTGCGGTACCGCATCCATGCGCAGATCGTCGTGGACCCGAAGGCGCGCGCCGGCTCGGGGAAGTATCCGGCGGCGTCGGAGGAGAAGTACCGCGACCAGCTGCGGCGGCGCGTGGAACGGGGTGCTTGCTTCTCGCAGCCCTTCTTCGGCTGCCGGGAGTTCACCGCCCACTTCGGCGCCGCCGAGGTGGAGCGGCGTCCGATCGCGCACAGCGAGGAGTTCGGCGTGATGCTGCACTCCATCGCCTACACCAGCCAGGGGGAGCGGTACCAGTGGTTTAGGGCGGCGCTGGATGGCGGTGTCCTGGAGGTCACGGACCCCCTTGCGGACGACGCGGTTGCCATGCCGCACGGGCCGTGGCGCTCCGACGGGGCCGAGGGGTGAGGGCATGCTGCTGCAGCGGTTGAACGAGTACGGCGAGGCGATCGCCGAGGATCTGCCGCCGGACTTCTATCGGGACAGGGTGATCACGTGGGTACTCGATATCCGGGAGGGCGGGCAGAGGGCCCGCCTGATCGGCGACCGGGTGCCGGCCGGGAAGCGGGAGCAGGCGCGCTCGGAGAGGGTGCCGTACGCCCAGCGGTCGGGAATCCGTGTTCCGCCCAACCTGATCGTCGATACAGCGGAGTTCGCGCTCGGAATCCCGAAGGCGGGGAAAGACGGGGCTGTCACGGACAAGGCGCGCGGTGAAGCCGAGCGGCGGCACGGCGCCTACCGGGAACTGGCCCTGCGGTGGGTCGAGCGGGAGCCGGACGACGCGTCGGCCCGGGCGCTGGGTACCTACTTCTCCTGCGGCGGGCCCGCGCTGATTCCGGCTGAGCAGCTCGACGAGGTGGAAGCCGGCGACACGGTCGCCGTCATGGCCGGGACCCGCTGGCTGCACGCTTTGCCGTCCGTCCAGCAGTTGTGGGCCGAGGTGGTCCGCGAGCGCAAGGGCGGAGACGGAGGTGAGGGCCTGTGCCTGGTCTGCGGTGAGCAGCGCAGCCTGCTCGCGACGATCCCCGAGACGGTGAAGAAAGGTTCCGTACCTTCCGCGGGCGGCACCAACGAGGGCGCGCTGATCAGCATCAACACCTCCGCGCAGGGGCGCGGTGGCATCACCCAGCTCGCCAACACCCCGGTATGCATCCAGTGCGGCCGTCGCGCCATGGCCGTGCTCAACCATCTGATCGCTTCAAAGGAACACAGCCGCCGCTTCCGCGACGACGGTGTGCTGCTGTGGTGGGCCCGCCATGCAGACGGCGAGAGGGAACTGTTCGACGTCCTCCAGGACGATCCGGACCCGGCCAGCGTCGCCCACCTCATCGAGGTGCTGCACACCACGCCTACTCCGCACAGCGCTTCCCGTATCGAGGACGGTTCCTTCTGCGCCCTCGGCCTGGGGCTGAACAACGCCCGGCTGGTCGTACGTGAATGGATCGACGTTCCGCTTCCCGAGATCAAGGCCGCGCTCGGAGCCTGGTACGAGGACCACGGTGTTCACGACGGCTGGACCGGCGAGACCCGGTACTCGCCGCTATGGCTGCTTGCGCTCAGCTGCGGACGCTGGACAGGGGAGCGCTACGCCCCCGGCAGTGCGCCCCGCGGCCTGGAGGCCGACCTGCTGCGCGCCGCCCTGCGCCGCACTCCTCTGCCGGCCCGCGTACTGCCGCTCATCCTGCAACGCATCCACGCCGACCAAAAGACCGACAGCCCCCGCCTGGCGCTGCTGAGGCTGATCCTGAATCGCTCTCCCCGCCCGGAGGACCACGTGACACCGAAACTCGACCAGGACAGCAACGAGCCCGCCTACCTCTCGGGCCGCCTGTTCGCTGTGATGGAGAACATCCAGCGCCGCGCTCTGGGCAAGAACCTCAACGCCACGGTCCGCGACAAGTACTTCCGGGCGGCGGCGACCTCTCCCTCCGCCACTTTGACCCGGCTGTTCAGCGATTCCGGTGCCCACCTCAAACGCCTGCGTAAGGACAAGCCCGGGGCCGGCAGCGCGATGGAGAGGCAGTTGGTCGACCTCTACGCGAAGGTCCAACAGGACCTACCCACCCACCTGACCCCGCTGCAGCAGGCCCGCTTCGTCATCGGCTACGCACACCAGCGCTCAGAGGACCTCGCAGCAGCCCGCACCGCGGCCGAAGCCCACCACACCGACGCCGCCGACATCCACGGCAGTCCTACCGCCGCGTGAGCCCCTCCGCCGCCCACCACCACGGCATTCAGGAGACCACCACCATGACCGAAGCCCACCTCGACCCGGCTCGCAAGCACGACTTCGTCTTCCTCATCGAAGCCACCGACTCCAACCCCAACGGTGACCCCGACAACGGCGGCCTGCCCCGCACCGACCCGACCACCGGACAGGGGCTGATCACCGACGTTGCCATCAAACGCAAGCTCCGCAACACCGTCGACCTGCTCAACACCGTCGAGAAGAAGAGCGGGTACGACATCTACGTCGACGCCGGCGTCGCCCTCAACGCCCAGCATGAGCGGGCGTACCAGGACGCCGCCGTCACCGACCGGCACACCGCTCAGCAGTGGATGTGCAAGACCTTCTTCGACGTCCGCATGTTCGGCGCCGTGATGTCGACCGGCAAGCGCGACAAGCAAGCCGGCCGAGTCCAGGGACCAGTACAGATCGGCTTCTCCCGCTCCATCGACCCGGTCGTCCCCCTCGACATCGGCATCACCCGCGTCACCCCCACCCGCCAGGAGGACGTCGACGCCTGGAACAACACCCAGACCGACAACGACAAGGACACCAACAGGGGAAAGGAGACCGAGATGGGCTCCAAACACCTCATCCCCTACGGCCTCTACAAGGGCACCGGCCACTTCAGCGCCCCCCTGGCGCAGAAGACCGGAGTGACCTCCACAGACCTCGAGATCTTCTGGCGCGCGCTCACCCTCATGTTCGAGCACGACCGCGCCGCAGCCCGCGCCGGACTCGCCCTGCGCGGCCTCTACGTCTTCAGCCACGACGACGCGTTCGGACGCACCCCCGCACACACCCTCTTCGACCGCATCACCGTCGCCCCCCTGGGCGACACCACAGCGCGCCGGTTCGCCGACTACGAGCAGAACATTGCGATCCGCGACAAGAACCTGCCCGGCGGCGTCACCCTGACCACGCTCATCGGGTGACCCACCCCGCCCACCCGCCTCCAGGGCTCATCCTGCCACCATGTGGGTCCCGCGCACGGTGGCGGTGTCGTCGGCCAATGCGTCTTCTAGAGACCTCTTTTGTCGGACATCAACCCGTCCTCTGGTACGGCGGTGGCGGCCCCCTGCCCGCGGCGGCCCAGGATCGCAACTGCGGCTGGCGCTGTGTGATCATGAGGTGCCACTCCTCTGATGGCGGCCGCCCTCCGGGGCGGCCGAGGATCGCAACCTGCACGAGTCGGTTTACAAACGGGACATGAGCGACAGGTGGCGGCCGCCCTCCGGGGCGGCCGAGGATCGCAACATGCGGGTCTCCTGCGGCGACCAGGGAGGACAGGAATGCCTCGTTGTGTAGCCGCACACTGTCGAACGTCTCGATGATCTGAGCTCGGGCCGCATCGACGACGGGGACGAATGCCTCCGGCACTCGGTCCAGTGCGCCTTCGCGTGCAATCGTTCCGTCGTGGGCCAGCCCTCGTTCGCTCACGAGGGCCGCCATCACCCTCATGACCAGGCGCCTGGCCCGGAACGGGGCCACCTCGACGAGCCGGCTGAGGAAGCCGGCGACGGCCGACGGCTGATCAACTGCTCAACCAGGGCCCTGCGACTCTCAGCCGCTGATGATCAGGATCTTCTCTTTGCTGCCAGGGGTTGGCCACCCCGCGCACTCACCGTGGCCAGAGAGCCTCAGCGCCATACGCCCGAGTGGTTTACCCGGTGTACCCGTCGATCGACCTCATGCCTCACCTACCTTCACAGTGTGACCGCACGGCTACTTTAAGTGAAAGGAGAGAGGGATGCATCCGATGGCCATGGGTCGACTGGCGACCCTCGCCTCGACAGCCCTGCTGCTGGCCGGCGTGGTGAGTGCCGGATCGGCTCAGGCGCAGTCCGCTGCTCAGGCACGGTATCCCGGGGGGCTCATCACCTACTCGATCGAGTTCTCCAACCCCCAGGAGAACGACAACAATGACCTGCCCGAGCCCTACGGCCAAGTCTTCGTGAAGGATAACGGCTTCCGGCAGACCACCCTGTGGGAGCACCCGGACCTGGACATCAACACCCCCACCCTGCCGCGCTACCCGGAGTCCGGCCCCACGCACAGGTTCGCCGACCACTCCATCAGCGAGGTATGCGCCTTCGTGGGTGAGGACGACACCGGCATCAACGCCGACGACATCCTCGCCAGGGGCTGCGCGCCCTTCCACGGCCCTGGTACGTACACCATCCCCGGTGCAGACGGAAAGGTGACCGTCACCGTCTACCACATCGGCTGATCCCCTTCACTGCATGGATGCCCTGCCCTCCTCCTGGGGCGGGCATCCATGCGGTGAAGGACGTGCGCCATGCCGGTATCCACGGAGCGCCGACGGGAGTGAGGCTGCGCCTATATGGCGTGCTCTCAGACTGTCAGAGAGGTTCGCCGGCCACGGTGGACGATCAGCTTTGCTCATGGGCAGAATCAGCCAACATGCCGAAAAACAAGGGTCTGATACTCACGATTGGCCTCCTTCTGATCTCGAATGCCGCCTTTCTGGTGTTTCTGTGGAGCAACAGCACGTCGTTCGGGGGTGGCGTAACGATAGGCAAGGCCGCCCCACGTGGCGCGCCCACCGGGATCCCCGACTCAAGGGCGACTCGGTCATGGCAACCAACGAGTGGCCCGACGCCTGCTCGTTCGTGGACCAGGCGGAGATCAAGGCGATTCTTCCCGAAGCCAAGGACATCCAGCAGGAGAGCCAGAGAGTTTACAGTTCATCGATTAAGGAATTCGCGAGGGACCCATCATGGAAAGAGACCGAGAGGACAGAGTCGGGCCGGTGTCTTTACAGCATGAAACTTCCGGGTGAGACCTACGAATCTACCCAGTTGTGGATCCGCATCGAGGCCGTGGCCGCTCCGAAGCTGATCACAGGCTATGGGGAGCGTGTCGGGTCAGGAACCAATACCAATCAGGGTGCACGGGGGGCGGACCACTGTGCCCTCACCGGGCCCGCCGACGGAATCTGGTTCTGCCGCAAGGGCTCCGTCCTCTTCAGTTTGGGAGGGCAGACCACGGCGAAGTTCAAGGGTGAGCATGCCCCGGCTCCTTGGGTCTGGCGGGACGACGTTCTGCCCGAATTCGTACGAACCATCGCGGCGAAGATCAAGTAGATGTTGGGGCGTCATTCCATTCTCAACCGCGCGGGGACGCCGTCCCGTCCCGCGTCGGCTGCCTACGATGCCAAGTCAAGTTGCTCTCCACATCGGTGCAGGCGCAGGCAGGGCCGTTGCCAACGCGGCTTGCGCTGACAAGCAGGCCACAGTGAGGGCGGCCCACTGCGCGGCATCACCCCTGGCGCACCGGAACCCTGACGGCCAGCTCGTTCCCGACCGGCTCACGGAAGTGGTCGGGGAGAGGTCCGGGCGCAGGCGTCGTACCCGCGCTGGATGCCTCCATCGGCCGCTGTCCCGGGCCACGTCGCGCTCGAACTCCACGACGACCGCCGGTCGCACGCACCGGTGCTCCAGCACCTCGCACGTACCGCAGTCGCAGCCGCGCCGAACCGCTTGGCCGCAGGTTGGCCACGCAGGCTGATCCAAGCTGGGATCAGGTGGGACAGGCCGGCACACGCGACCAGGTCAGAAGGGGTACCCGGATGTCCGGTTACCCCTTCTGACGTGCATGTTCTCTACCGGCGCGGGGGCGGTGGGATGTGAATCCACGGTGACATCGCTGCTACGAGGGTTTTCAAGACCGCTGTGACCGAAGCTGCGCTACGCGCTCTGAGCTGCGGTTTCTCCCTTGGCAGGCTGTTGGGCATGTGCTGTGGTCTGCCGCTGGTCCACAGTCCGTCGATTCCTCAAGCCGGGGCCCCTGCGCAGGCTCCGCACAGGGCCAGGTGTCAGAAGCGGATGTACGGCGTGTAGTACGTGTCGGCGCTGACCTGCCAGCCAACGGCGCTGTAGCGGTAGCCCTTGGGGCAGGTTCGCAGTGCGGGGATGTAGCCCGAGTTGGCGGCGAGGTTCGTCCGCACGGTGTAGAGCTTCTGTCCCTTGCTGCCGGCGCAGGTGATGCCGAAGCTGCCCTTCACCTTCTTGTTCGTGTTGTTCCTGAACTTCACGGTGAACTTGCCGCCGGACTTGGTGATGCAGCGGCTGACCTTCTTGCCATTGCAGTTCCAGTCGTATGCCTGCGCTCCCGGCGCCGTGACGCTCATGACCGACACGGCGGCGGCAGTCGCCACCAGCAGGCCGGCGGCCCGCCGGGCTGTCTTCCTCATGGTTCTCCTCAAAAGATCATCTGCTAGAAGGAAACAGAGCCCGGGAAGGCTACAAGCCGGTGTGGCACGCCACACCACCAGGCCCCGGTGTGCTCGATGTGGGCCTGGAACCCGCGCGACGCGACAGCGCCTCCGGTCCGACCTGCGCGGTGGCCCGCGAGCTC
This sequence comes from Streptomyces sp. NBC_01775, assembly GCF_035917675.1. NCBI lineage: Bacteria > Bacillati > Actinomycetota > Actinomycetes > Kitasatosporales > Streptomycetaceae > Streptomyces > Streptomyces sp. NBC_01775. The sequence continues at coordinate 159,895 of NZ_CP109105.1, forward strand.
CTCGCCCAGAGCGGGAACTCACAAGGCAGCTCTCTGGCTACTGCGGCCAGGACGAGAGGAGGGCCGATGGCGGCACGCAAGCCACCAACGGAGCGACAGCGGCGGCATAGTGCGACTGTCCCCGGCCAGGCCCGCGATTCAGGAGGCGAAGTCGGGCGGGAGACCTCACTGACCAAAACGCTCCCTCAACCTCCTTAAACAGCGGAGTGGGTGCGCTCTCGGCGCATACAGGCCACGGCCGCACTGCAGCCGCCGATCAGCTTCGAGACCTGTCTGATCCGGCCCGAGGTGTACGCGCATGCCTTCGCGGCGTCCGGCTTCAGTGAGCTGCGCTGGGTCGAGATGACCGTGGGGGAGGACGCCGCGCGCCGCTTCGGCGATGACTTCTGGCAGGACTTCCTGGCGAACCCGCCGATCGTGCTCTTTGAAGCCCGGAGCTGAGGTGTCGGCTCAGCCCACGTCGGCCAGGGCTGCCGGTGCGAGCCCCTCCATCAGCTCACGCAGCTCTGCGATGGCCTCCGGCCGCACCGAGTAGCAGATCTGCACACCACGGCGCCGTGTGCTCACCACGCCGGCCTCGCGCAGCACCTTCAGATGCTGGCTGATGGTCGGCTGTGACACTGCGAAGAGCTCGGTGAAGTCGCAGGCGCAGGTCTCCGGTTGAGCGGCCAGCGCGCGCACGATGCCCAGCCGCACGGGATGGCCGAGGGACTTCAGCATTGCGGCACTTGACTGGTTGGTTGTCACGCTTGACAGGGTATCAAGGACTCTCTATATAGTTGCTTTACTGTATAGGGAATCTCCTATATGAACGGGGGCGGGCTACGAGCGCCCCATAGCCATCGCGCAGCCGCGCTGTACAGGTTTGGAGAGCTCATGAGCGAGTCCGCTCGCACGAGCGCCTCAGAAGAGGGCATCTGGTCCCCCCGATATCGGTCCCTCACCATCGGACTGATCCTCTCGGTCACCTTGGTCGCGTTCCTCTGGCTGGGCGTCGCGACGGTGCTCCCCTCGGTGGCCGGGGAACTTGATGGGCTGGGCTTGTTCGGCTGGGCTTTCACCGCGTTCATGCTGGCCAATATCTTCGGCACCGTTCTCGCCGGCCAGGGGGCGGACCGGACGGGTCCGGCCCGTCCCTACCTCCGGGCATTCCTCTATTTCATCGTCGGCTGTGCGGTCTCCGCCATCGCGGCCAACTGGTATGTGTTCCTGCTGGGCAGGACGCTTCAGGGAGCCGGTGTCGGTGGCGTGCTGGCCCTTGCCTATCTGACCGTGGGCCGCGCCTACCCGGACGAGCTGCGCGCCCGGATGCTCGCGCTGGTGGCCTCCGCCTGGACGCTGCCCGCGCTGCTCGGGCCGGCCGTCGCCGCCGCCATCGCCGAGGCCAGCAACTGGCGGGTGGTCTTCCTCGTCCTGGTGCCGCTGGTGCCGATCGGCGTGGTGCTGGCCCTGCCCGCACTGCGCAAGCTGGGACCGCCCGAGGTCTCGGCCCCCGACAAGCGCCGCATTCCCTTCACCCTGCTCCTGGTGGTGGGCGCGGGCGCCGTGCTGGCCGGGCTGGAGGAGCACAATCTGGCGCTCACCCTGCCGCTCGTGGCGGTGGGTGCCGCACTGGCGCTGCCGATGCTGCGCAAGCTGCTGCCGTCCGGCACGCTCACCGTCCGGCGCGGTATGCCGGCCGGCATGATCGTGCGCGGACTCGTCAGCACCGCCTACTACGGCGCCGAGTCCTTCTTTCCGCTGAGCATGACCCAGGTGTTAGGGCTGAGCACCCTGGAGTCCGGCCTGGCGCTCTCCGCGGGGGCGCTCACCTGGGTCAGCGGTGCTTGGGTCCAGGCCAAGCTGGACACCCGCAGCGGCGGCCAGGGGCGGCACAGCCGCGTCGTCGCCGGCTTCGTGCTGCTGCTGGCTGGTGACGCGCTGATCGCCGTGTCCATCGGCACCGAGCTGCGGAGTGTGGCGCTCGCCGTCATCGGCTGGGCCATCGCCGGCTTCGGGATGGGGCTTGTGTACCCCGCCGTCACCACCATCGTCCTGGCGCTGGCCCCCAAGGGCCAAGAGGGCGCGGCCAGTTCCAACCTCCAGCTGTCCGAGACCCTGTCCGTGGCCGTGATGACAGGCCTGGGCACCGCCGTCAGCGCCTTCGGGGCCGCCCAGAGCTGGGGGCGGCACAGCGCCCTTGGCATCGTCTTCACCATCACCGCACTGGCGGCCCTGCTGGGCATCGGGGCGGGGCTTCGGACCGTGGTGCGGGGCGCCCCGGAAGCCGATCCGGCCGAGGAGGACACCACCACCGAGACCGATCCGCTTAACAAAGAAGCGGGACGGACCGCCTGACCGGGACCCCCGGATCCCCCGCGGACGGTAGCGACAGGTGCCCGGCCGGAGGGCGACAGCGCTCCGGCCGGGCACCTGTGCGCGGCATGCCGCGCCGCATCCGTCACGCCTCCCGCCGGCCCCTGGAGGGTCCGCCACGGGTCTTACACCATGGGACACAATCGACGCGGCGGCCTTCGAGCACGACGGCGCCCGGCACGCGGTCGTCGGTGCGTATACCGGCGAGGGTGTGGTGCTGCGGCTGACCAGCGACGGACGGGCCGAGCAGGTCCGGGACCTGCCCCTGCACACCAACGGGGTGAAGGGAGTCGCTGTCTCCGGCGACTTCATCTTCTCCGTCGCAGACGACGGCAGGCTGATCGTCACCGGCAGTTACACCGTCGCCGGCAGCCGCTGGGCGATCGAGTCCTGCTTCCAGAGCGCGAAGAACGAATGCGACCTCGACCAGTACGAAGTCCGGCGCTACCCGGGCTGGTACCGGCACATCACCCTCGCGATACTCGCTCACACCTTCCTCGCCGCCATGGCCGCCGCCGAAGCCATTGAAAGGGGGGCCGCAGAAACGGATCTGCCCTCATCCCGCTCAGCCTGGCAGAAATCCGCAAGCTCATGGCAGCTTGCCGCCCTGGAACAGGTCACCGCCAGCACACGCAACATGCCCGGAGATGGTCCCGCTTCCGGCGGCGCCACCAGGCCACCGCCAAACACTGCCACTACGAACGCCGCACCCGCCATCACGAACTCCAGCCACATGACGCACAGCCAGCCCGCTGCACTCGAAAACAAGCCTCCGACCAGCAGGAATAGCAAACTGCAACTGGAGTATTAACCGGAGTGGGGATCACGACCTGCTGTTAAGGTCGCGTGATGTGGACGTACGTGCTGAATTGAGTCAATTTTTGAAATCGAGGCGCGCCCGGCTGGGGCCCGAGGACGTGGGCGTAGTGGACCATGGCCGACAGCGGCGAGTGCCGGGGCTGCGCCGGGAGGAGCTCGCTCAGCTGGCCGGCGTGAGCGTGGCCCACTACACCCGGCTGGAACAGGGCCACAGCGAGAATGTCTCCGCGGAGGTCCTCGACGCGGTCTCGCGCACTCTCCACCTCAACGCGGACGAGACGGCGTACCTGCATCGATTGGCGCATCCGCCGAAACACGCGCAGCCGACCCCGGGCCCGAGACTTCGGGTGAGTTTGCAACGGCTGCTGGATTCGATGGTGTCCAACCCGGTGTTCGTCCTCGGGCATTACACCAACATCGTCGCCTGGAACCGGGCTGCTGCCGTGCTCGTCGATCTCGCGGCTGTACCGAATTCGCAGCGCACGTGGTCGCATCAGGTCTTCTTGAACGATGAGTACCGGCAAATGCTCGGTGCGGCCTGGCAGGAATTCGCCGGCTCGCATGTCGCCTACCTGCGGGTGCTCCTCGCCCGCAATCCCCACTACGCAGAGCTGAAGTCCCACATCGCCGTGATGCGGGAGGCGAGCGAGGAATTCCGACGGCTGTGGAACGAGCACGGAGTGGAGTTGTGGAGCCACCGTGCATATGTGTTCACGCATCCGCTGGTCGGCGTACTGGAGCTCTCCGGCGAAACGATGCTGCTCCCCGGTGACGAGGACCTGAGCGAGCTGGAACTCCTCGTAGCCGAACCGGGCTCCGCTTCGGAGGCCTCGCTCGACTACCTCATCTCGACCACCGACCGCAAAGCCAGCGCCGACCTCGCCTACTAGCCTCGATCTTGCATGACCGTCCACCGACGGAGTCGGTGGACGGTCATGCAAGATCGAGGCTAGGGCGGCTGCGGAAATACACGGGCGTGAGTAGTCGGGGTGCAGGAAGTACGCCGAGATCGACGGCCAAGCCTGATTACTGACGCATTCGATGAGGAGGACCAAGCACATGAAGACCCCGCATGTGTTCCGCCGCCGCAAGACGGCCTTCCCATTCATGAACCGCCCTCGTGGGAGCGGAAGGCCCACTTCCAGGTAGGAGATGTGGTCCACCTCCTGCCCGACGGATTCCGGTTCAGGGTCGTGTGGGCCGACGGCGTCCTGGTAGGGATGGAGCAGCCGGGACAGCTCGTCGGACAGCCGCCGCCCGGTGCGCTCCCCGCGACGGTCTCCGGACTGTTCCGGCACGCCCGCCTGCCCAAGGTCTACTCCGCCGTGCCCTGGTGGTTTCGGCTCCTTCGCCCAGGATCTCCTGGGCGAAGGCGAGGACGAGGGCGGCTGTGCCGCGCTGCTCGGGGTCGCCCGGCGGGAGGGGCTGACCCACGGCGGCGACGGTCCTGCGCGCTCACTGACCCCCGCCGACTTGGACCCCGAAACCGGTCTCGACGGTCGACGGACAGCCCTCAACGCCGTCGTTCTCTCCAACTCCGAAGGGCTGGACAGGGGCCAGGTCGACGTCCAGCTGGAGGCATCCCGCATCGGGAAGAGCTGGTACGTGACCGGCCTCGGCCTCTCGGCAGGCTGACCCCGGCCACCGGTTCGGAAGCCCGGACTTGAGGGGGCGGCGGCCGGGGGAGCACTCGTGCTGCTGGAGGGAGCCGCCGTCCCGAGCGGCTGGAGCGGCGTATCGACCGCCCTTCAGCCGCTCACGGGGGCGGTCGAACCGAGGTCCGTGGCCGGGGCCGTGGACTGGGCGGTGTACCAGTCGTGGATCTGTTCGCCCGTGCAGAAGGTCGCCTCGTCGTGACCGCGGATGTGTTCCAGCGCCAGGTCCAGGTACTTCAGCCGGTGCGGGGCTCCCATGATGTAGGGGTGTACGACCAAGGCCATGACGCGTGCGGAGTCGTCGGCACGCGCGTCGGCGAGGAGCTGGTCGAACTGGTCGGTGGCGCGCTGCCGGTATTCGTCGGCGGTGTGGTGCTGGATGAGCATCATCGCCACGTCGTTGCACTCTTGGGTGTAGGGCACGTTGACGATGGCGTCGGTGCGGGTGCGCAGTTGTGTCGGCTGGTCGTCCAGCACCCAGTCGCAGACGTACTCGTAACCCTCTTCGACGAGCAGGTCGGGGGTCTCCCACGTTTCCGTGAGGCCGGGGCCGAGCCAGCCGCGGGGCGCTTTGCCGGTGGCTGCGGCGATCGCGTCGCCGGTGCTGCGGATGTCGCGGCGCTCGTCCGGCACCTTCTGCATGTTCTTCTGCGAGAAGCCGTGCCCCAGGAACTCCCACCGACGGCTGAGGGCGGCCTCGGTGATCTGCGGGTAGGCGGCGACGGCGGAGCCGTTGACGGCGAGGGCCGCGGGGATGCGGTGGCGGTCGATCACCCGCAGCATCCGCCAGAATCCGGCCCGGTTGCCGTACTCGTGCCAGGACCAGTTCGGTACGTCGGGGGAGGGCACCCCGCCCGCCGGCGGGGTGAGCACGGTGCGTGGCATCGGTTCGGTGTCCGACCACTCCTCGATGTTGACGATCAGCCAGACGGCGACCTTCGCCCCGCCCGGAAGCCGCAACGGCCTGCGCCCTTCGATGGGGTCGTAGTCGATGCGCTCGGTGGGCTTCATGCCGTTAACAGCCATGGCTCTGGCTCCCTTTCTCGGTGATGGTGACGGACAGCGGCTGCAGGTGATCGATTTCGGCGCGGACGAGGTCGCCGGGGACGATCGCACCGACGCCGGCCGGTGTGCCGGTGTAGATGAGGTCGCCTGGGCAGAGCTGGTGGTCGGTGGACAGATGGGTGATGATCTCGGCGACGTTCCAGATCATCAGCCCGAGCGAAGTGCGCTGCCGGATCTCTCCGTTGACCGTCAGCCGCAGCTCGGCAGTGCTGAGGTCGCCCGCGAGTTCACGGGGCGTGAGGGGACCGCATGGCGCCGAGGCGTCGAACGCTTTGCCCGCTTCCCAGGAGATCCGCTTCTCGCGGCAGTCCCTCTGACGGTCGCGGCGGGTCAGATCGATTCCGACGGCATAACCCAGGACCAGTTCGTGCGCCCGCTCAAGCGGGACGTTCGTACCCGCGGTTCCGATCGCGGCGACCAGCTCACCCTCGAACTGGAAGTCGCCGGTGCGGGGCGGGTAGGGCACTCGCGCGCCGTCCGCGACGATCGCGTCGGACGGCTTCTGGAAGAAGAAGGGGTCGTCCCGCTCGTCGCCCTCGCGCATCTCGCGGACGTGGTCGACGTAGTTGCGGCCGACGCAGTAGATCCGGCGTACCGGGAACAACGTGTCACTGCCGGCGATGGGCACCGACGCTGTCGGCGGGGTGAACAGCAGGGTCATGACGACTCCGATCGACGGGGGGTGCTGAACAGGGCCGGGCGCAGGAGGAGAGTGAGCGCAGCGCCGGCCAGGGAGAAGCCGGTGATCTGCACAAGTCCGGCCCCTGTCCAGCCGAGACCGGCCACGAAGCGGCTGAAGAGGTAGCCCGAAGCACCGGCGGCGACGTAGACGCAGGTGATGAACATGCCTGAGCCTTGGCTGGCGATGCTGGGATGGACGGACTTCACGAGCAGGCCCGCGAGGACGACATAGGCGCCTCCGCTGGCGAAGAGCCCGAACAGGAACGAGAACGCGGTCTGCCAGGCGGGGACGGCCGGGCCGAGGAACAGCGCCGCCGCCGCGGCGGCGGCCCCCGCGTTCATGGACCCGAGGCAGACACGCGGGTCCAGCCGGTCGGTGAGCCAGCCGCTCAGAGGTGAGGCGAACGCGGCCAGCCCCGACAGCCCGACGGCGAGGCCGGCCTGGCCCGAGGTGAATCCCAGCTCGTCGCGCAGATAGGTGGCGTAGAGGCCGATGTAGCCGAAGTCGGCCAGTCCGAACAGCATGGTGATGACGGCCAGCACGAGGGGGTTCCAGCTCAGTACGGAGTCGGAACCGCCGACGGTTCGCGCCCGTACTTCGGTACTGGTGGCTTCGGTGAACCGGCGCGATACGAGGACCATCACCGCGAGTGTCACCAGGAGACCGAACACACCGAACACGACCATCGGCGAGCGCCAGGTGTCGTGCTGCTCCAGCAGGGCGGTTGCGACGACCGGCCCGACCACCGATCCGGTGGCGAAGGCCATGTTCACCGCTCCGATGGCCAGGCCCCGGTGCCGGGGAAACGCTCCGGCAGCGACGGTGAGGATGGCCGCGAGCTGGAGTGCCTCGCCGACGCCCGACAGGATCCGCCAGACCAGCATGTCGGCGAAGCCCGTGCTGACGATGGTCAGGATCGTCGCGGCGGAGAAGGCGGTGGTGCCGACGACGACAAGGAGTTTGCGGCTCAGACGGGCGAGCGCGATCCCCGCGGGGATGCCCGTGATGCCCATGCCGAGGGCGAAGACCGTGGACTGCAGGCCCGACTGGTCGAGGCTGAACCCGTACTCGGCCCGGACCTCCGGCAGCAGGACCGGGAAGACCATCCGGTCCATCGCGTTCACCGAGTACGCCAGCAGGAGCAGCCCGAACATCGCGACGGCGGGAGCTCCGGCGACGCGTTGGATCGGGGGTTTGACCGGTATCGCGCTGGTGCTCATCTGTTTACCGCCCAGGTCCGTCATTCGGCTGAGAAAGGCTGTGGGAAGGCTGAGGGAGCGCGGGGGTTGAGGCCGTCGCCTTCGGCGCGGGCTCGTTCGAGGAGCGCGTCGTGGCGACCGCTCGCGCCGGAGATCGCGTTCCGGGCCGAGGGCTGTGTCAGCCGGCCGTTGTCGAGCAGCACCCGGCCGTCGACGACGACCGTGCTGATGTTGCCGGCGTGGCCCTGCCTGACCAGGTCTTCGGCCGGGTCTCCCGCCGGCTGGAGGTTGGCGGCGCCGAGGTCGAGCAGCAGCAGGTCGGCCCGCTTGCCCGGGGTGATCGAGCCGGTCACGTCACCGAGGCCGAGCTGGCGCGCGCCGTCCAGGGTCGCCATCCGCAGAAGCTGACGGGGTGCGACCGACTGCCTGCCGGTGCGGGCGATTTCGATGGCCTCCACCGCGCGCAGCGTCCCCAGTACGTCGGGAGCGGTCGGCATGGCCAGGGTGTCGGTCGAGAACGAGACCGATACGCCTGCCTCAAGCAGCTCGCTGACCAGGGGGAAGCCCATCGTCCGCAGCTCGGTGATCGGGCTGAGCGACACGCTGGTGCCGGTGGAGGCCAGCACTTCGATGTCGGCGGCGGAGGCGTGGACGGCGTGGACGACCTGCACGTCGGGGCCGAGCAGGTCCCCGTCGGCGTGCCGGACGAGTTCGCAGGAGCGGCAGCCTTCTTCGCGCAGGCAGCGGTCACAGTGCGTGGTGATCGGCAGATTCAGTTCGCGGGCGGTGTCCCACTCACGCCTGCAGACCGGCTGCGTGGTCCGGTACGGACCACGCAGCGCCGCACCGAAGTGGAGGAGGCCGTCGCGACGCTCGTCGGGCCAGCGTGCGGCGAAGCGCCGCAGGTCCTCAAGGTCCATCGTCTCCTCGGGGGGAGTCGAGTCGCGAGGCCCGTAGGAGAAACGGCCGCGGATGCCCGCGTCGAGCTGAGCGCGCACGTTGACGTCGGCGTCCTCGGGGGAGCGGACGTTGTGGTCCCAGTTGTGCACCGTGGAGATTCCGGCGGTCACCGCCTCGGCGAGAGCGAACCGGGCGGACCAGTAGAAGTCCTCCAGAGCGTGATGGGGGCCCAGCGCGCGCTTGACGGTGAAGTAGTCGTGGCCGGGTGCTTCGCCGACCGAGCCGCGCAGGAGGCTGTTCCACAGGTGCCAGTGGGTGTCGACGAAGCCGGGGAGCGCGAGGAGCCCGCTGCCGTCGATCACCCTGGCCCCCGGCGGGTGGGGCACCGGGACATCGGTGGAGACCGCCGTGATCACGCCGTCGTCCACGGTCACGGTCGCTTGCTGGAGGTCACCCAACCGCGGGTCCATCGTGACGGCGGTGACGTTGGTGATCACCAGGGGATCACGGGCGGACAGGTCGGGCTCAGGAAACATGTCGGCTTACCTCCAGTGCTATAGCGATACCAAGACCCCAGGCGGCGACCGCCCCGCGCAGCGCCGAGGGGGAGATACGCCGCGCGGCCATCACTCCGAGGCGGCCACCCAGCAGCCCGGTCGCCGCCAGGACGATGGCTGGGCCCCAGGCCACCGAGGTGAAAAGGACGAAGACGAGAGCGGACACCGAGCCCACGAGGAGTGAGAGCACGCCCTTGAGCGCGTTGAGCCGGTGAGTCGTATCGGCCAGGAACACCCCGAGGGCCGCCAGCATCACGATGCCGAGCCCGGCGACGAAGAACCCGCCGTAGAAAGCGACCAGGAACTGCGAGAGAAGCAGCCCTCTCCGGCTCGACCTGGCGCCGTGCCGCGCGGCCCAGGAAGCGATGCGGGGCTGGGCGGCGAGCAGCACGGCGGACACGAGGACCAGCCAGGGCACCACGGCGCGGAACACCTCCGCGCTCACCGCGAGCAGGGCCAGCGCTCCGCCGGTCGCGCCGAGCAGGCTGACCGGCGCCAGCCGGCCGATCCGGCGGCCCTGGCCGGTCAGCTCGGCCCGGTACCCGACCGATCCGCCGAGGTATCCGGGCAGCGCCGCGACCGAGTTCGTGACGTTGGCGGTGACCGGCGGGACGCCCATGACCACCAGTGCGGGAAAGGAGAGCATCGACCCGCCGCCGGCCACGGCGTTCACCGCGCCGGCCAGCAGGCCGACCACGGCCAGTCCCAGGTACTGCCACAGTGCGAGCGCGTCCATCCGCTGTCTCCCTCCTCTCCATCGGCATTCAACGTATGCATTGCATGCAAAGCATGTCAACGGAAGATTCCGCAGGCCGCCTCAGGGCTTTGTGTGCAATGTGTGCTCTGTATGCTGTGGCCGTGGAACCCATAGGCGCACTTCCCAGCAATGCCCTGAGCAGCGCCCACGCCGTATATCTGGCGCTGCGCCGGTCCTTCGCCAACGGCGAGTTCGCACCGTCGGAGCGACTCACGGAGGCGGCACTGGCCCGGGAGCTCGGTGTCAGCCGGACTCCGGTCCGGGAGGCGTTGGGCCGCCTGCAAGCGGACGGCCTTGTCGTACCGATGGCACGGGGCGTCGCGGTGGCGACGCTCTCTCGCGCGGAAGTGGAGCAGATCTACGAACTGCGCGCCGCGCTGGAAGGGCTCGCGGCTGCCCAGACAGCACGTCTGCAGACCGACGGGCGGATCGCGCCCGCGGAGATCCGAGCCATTGAAAACGCCGCCGGGGAGGTGGAGCGAGCAGTGGCCGAGAGCGACCCGAAGCATTCCGCCCAGGCCAACCTCGCGTTCCACCGGTGCTTCGGGCAAGCACCCGGCAACGCCTTCCTGACGGACGCGCTGCATCGGGTGTGGGACCGCATCGCGGTCTCGACCGTCTCGAACCTCTCCGACAGCGAGTGGGCGCAGACGGTACTCGATCAGCATCGGGACATCTGCCGGGCCATTGTCGCCGGTGACGAGGAAGCCGCCCGCCGTGCCGCGGAGAACCACGTCCTGTCGGCGATGCGCGTCTACAGCGCTGCCCACAGCCAGTGAGCCCTTCGCAAACCGCGCCATGACACGGCCAGTTGGGCTGACACGGGGTTCAGGGCGGGCCAGGGCAGCACGGCGCGGTGCCGGCTCCTCACCACACTGCCCGCATGATCAGCCCTGCCCCTTGCCTGCCCTCGCCGCACGCCCCCGCGTACGCGTGGGTGGCGTATGACCTGGCCGTTCGCCGCGACAGGTACTGGATACCGGATCCGGACAGCGTCCCCGAGCGCCCCGCGGACGCCGCGGTGGCGCTCTGCCACAGCGACGGGCGCGTACGCGAAGCGGCGCTGCGTGCCGGGGTGTCCGGTGAGCTGCTGCCCCTGGTGGTACTGCGGTGTGCCGGGCTTTTGGCCAACGCCGCGAGCGTGCGTGCCGGACGACGCGACAGGGCAAAGCTTGCCGGGAGGGGCACTAGCTCGGCCTGGCTGCTCAACCGTTGCGTACCCACAGCAGTGGACTGGTCGGGGAACCTTTTTACTTCCAGGCTTCACTCAGCCAGGCCCGACGGCTCTGGCAGCACGAGTCCACCGGAGGTCTGTCATGCCAGTCACGTCCACCCCCCTGAGCACGGTCCACTACGAGGTGGCGGGAGACGGCCCTGGCCTGGTGCTCGTCCACGGCGTGGGCGGAGATGCCGAGAAGGTCTTTGCTAACGTCGTCGACAGCTTCACCACCGACCGCACCGTGGTGCGCCCCAACCTCAGCGGCAGCGGCCGGACCACCGACCAAGGCGGCGACCTCAGCATCGAGTTGCTCGTCGAGCAGGTCATGGCAGCCACTCGCGCCGAGGTACCAGGGCCGGTGGATCTGTTCGGCTTCTCCATGGGCGCCGCCGTTGCGGCGGCCACCGCAGCCGCGCATCCCGAGCTGATACGCCGACTCATTCTCGTTGGCGGCATCGCCGATATGACCGGCCCTCGCGCCCGGCTCAACTTCGCATTCTGGCGCGACCTGGCCATCGCCGACTTCGCGTTGTTCAAGCAGTTCGCCGCGCTGCAGGGCTTCAGCCCAGCGGTCCTGGACAGCTTCGGCCACGAGGGGATCGCCGCCTCATCGGAGGACGAGTGGCCGCCCGGCACGCTCCGCCAGATCGATCTGGCCGCCACGGTCGATGTGACCGATCTGCTGCCGGAGATCCAGGCACCGACCCTCGTAATCGGGCTCGGCGCAGACCAGGTAGCCCCGATCGAACAGTCCCGTCTGCTGCATGCCTGCATCCGCGGCAGCCGCTTGGTGGAACTCGACGGCCAAGGGCACCTGGACTGGTTCGCCCGTCCCGGCGATATCGTCAAGCTCACCCACGGATTCATCACCGCCACCGAGGTTTGAGCCGTTAGTACTCCAGTTGCAGTTTGCTATTTCTGCTGGTCGGAGGCTTGTTTTCAAGTGTAGCGAGCTGACTGTGCGTCATGTGGCTGGAGTTCGTGACCGTCGGCATGTGATCGCTGTTGTGCTGATCGTGCGAGATGATGTGCGGCCCGATATCTGGGCTCATGAGCTGGAGGAGGTGCTGTTGCGGGTCGGTCACCGGTTCGGCCGGGTCGACCTGCGGCGGCGGATGCGGGACTACGTGCGCGGGCTGCTCGGTCCTGTCGGCAGGAAGAATGGCTGGCAACTGGCCGAGTACGTCGGCCACGACGTGCCGGCCGGACTGCAGCACCTGCTGAACCGGGCCCGGTGGGATCCGGACGAGATCCGTGACGACCTGCAGGAATACGTGGCCGAACGCCTCGGCGAGCCCGACGGTGTCCTGATCATCGACGAGACGGGCTTCCTCAAGAAAGGCAGCACTTCGGCCGGGGTGCAACGGCAGTACTCGGGCACGGCAGGACGCACAGAAAACTGCCAGGTCGCGGTGTTCGCGGCTTATGCCTCGACGCGGGGCCGGAACCTGGTCACCCGGGCACTGGCCTCGCCGTTGTCCATCGCGTGGGTGACCGCGGACGCACTCTACGGTCAGGACTGCAACTTCCGCCGCATGCTCGAGGAATCCGGACTCGGCTACGTCGTCGCCGTGCCGAAATCACAGCAGGTCAAGTCCCTGGCCGGGTGCTGGCGCATCGACCAGCTCATCGTCGTTGGAGCCCTCCACCACCATGCTGACGAGTGTGGGCACGGCCGCGGCCACGCCCTGCCTGCCCAGAGCCAGAGCAGCGTGCCTGCGCACCGTCGTGTCCGGGTCCCCGAGGGCGTCCGCGAGCACCGCGGTAGCACCCGGAGCCCCGGGCATCTCGGCGATCGCCAGCACTGCGCGCCGCCGGATGTCGGCGTCCTCCGAGTGCGTGCCGACGTGCAGCGTCGCCAAGCCGTCGCCGCCCGATCGGGCGAGCGCCCAGCGCAGGGCGCCTGCGACGTGCGGGTCGGATTCGGTCAGGACCGCCCCGGCCAGCAGTTCGGCGAGTACCGACACGTCCTTTGGCCGGGCCAGGACGGCCCGCTGTCTGCGCGCGGGCTGGTCGAGCCGAGTTCCCGCATGAGTTCGACGATGCGCAGCACTCCCTGCCAGCCGGTGGGCGCCGACGCGTCGATCGCACGGAGCCGCTCGAGCAGCTCCTGTTCCCACGCCAGGCGGTCCTCCGTCCGCCGGATGAGGTCGCTGACCAACGCGGACGGCATAAAGGCCGGGTCCTCCAGCGCGCACCCGATCTGCTTGAGCGAGAGCCCGAGGGACCGCAGGCTCTCCACGTGGAAGATCCTGCGGACATCCTCGGCGGAGTACTCGCGGTAGCCACCGACAGTGCGGCCCGTGGGCCGCACCAGCCCCAGGGCATCGTAGTGCCGGAGCATCCGGGCGCTCACCCCGGAGCGGCGGGCCACATCGCCGATCAGCAATCCAGGCCCTCCGAGGCCTCTGCAGCCTTCGCGGCCTCCATCGGCCCGGTCGTCTCCGCGGACTCGGCGGTCTCTGAGGTCTCGGTGCCTGCTGACGCAGCCGCGGCAGCAGCAGCTCGTTCCGGGCCGAGTGCGACCACACGCTTCGCCTCGTCTAGGGCCGCGTCGAAACCGGTCTCCGGGTTCTGCCGGAGCAGCTCGGTGGCGCGGGCGTGCGCGGCCACCGCCGGGTCGGAACTCTCCGCGGCCCTCTCCAGAGCGGGCTTGATCACGTCACCGAGGTCGGCCAAGGCCCGGCTCAGGCTCAGCTGCACATTGCGGTCTCCACGGCCGAGTTGCAGAACCAGTTCGTCGGCCAGGTCCTTCTCCTCGTCCTCGGGCACGAGGACGACCGCGACGCGCCACGCGGTCCGCGCGACCTCGTCGTCGGCGTCCCGCAGCATGTCGCGGGTGACCCAGGCCCACGTGCTCTTGTCGCCGATCTTGGAAAGCGTGTGCAGCGCCTGGCTGCGGGCTTGGGCACGCTCGGCGTCGAGCTCCTGGCGGATCCGGGGCAGGGTGACCTCCGCCGGGAGGCGGGTCAGCGCCCAAGACAGCATGTCTCGTACGAAGAAGTCCGGCTCGACCGCGCACCGCTCCACGAGCGTCTCCAGGAACACACGGTCGGGGTTCGAGCCGACCGCCAGAGCCGTCTGAAGCCGGACCGATGAGTCCTTGGCGCCCAGGGCGTTGGTCACACGGGTGTTCTGCGGGGTTATGTTGGTCGTGTTGATCGGGACCACCTCCTGCGCCCAAGTGAAAGCCTTATCACTGTGTCAAGGTCAAGTTCGTGACCGGCGAATCGGGAAACCCGCTGGTCACTGGAACCTCTCGGGCCCGCCAACTCGCTGCGGTCAGCACCGCCTGCACAGTCGTTGCCACCGCCCGTGCCGCCGGCGCAAGCCGACCGGGCCGACCAGACCGAGTGAACCCCGGCCCCGCCACGAACCAACCGGACCCGCGGCGGGGTACCCACCTGCATGACGCCCCCGACCAGCCCGGCACCCCACCCGCATCAGCATCGAAGCCGCCGACCCGCAGCTCGCCGTCCGCACCGCCCACAGCCTTGCCATGCCCACCGGCGGGGGAGGACCCACCGACCCTGAGCTGACCGGAGACGGCACCGTGCAGGTATGGCTCTACGCCCGGCCGGAAGGGAGCGCAAAGGCAGAAGGCTGACGCATGTGCCCACACCTATGCGTCGCACCCCCCGCCCGCGCTAACCTCGTGTCTCATCGGGATTCACGAATCATGAATTGATCAAGACGGGAGGCGGCATGAGCAACCAGCCGTGGACCATCGACACCATCGCCCACGCCCTCCCGCACCCCGACCAGCGGGCCGCCTTCATGCGCGACGTCTCCTTCACCAGCGTCGACCAGCTCCCCGCACGCCTCGAACGCTGGCAACGCTTCGTCGAGCAGATCCAGGCCGCTGGCACCCGCGCCGAGCAGCTCCGCGAGTACGCCGAACAGCATGACGGACAGCTCCCATCCGACTACCGTGAGACGCCCGAATCGAGGGACGCCTGGAACGAGTGGGAGCAGCAGATGAGGCAACATCAAGGGCACAACGCGGCGTGACCTGGCAATTCTCCCGCGACCAGAATGCCCTCGACCTCATCGCGGCACTCCCCATCGAAGCCCAGTTCGCATTCTTCACCCTCATCCCCGAACTGGAAGCCGACCCCGACGCGGCCACCCAGCCCTACGGCCTCGACACCGGCGGCCCCATCCGCGTCCGCTCCGCCACCCTCCCCGCCGCGATCACCATCCTCCTCATCAGCGACCCAGCCGGCACCATCACCCTCGTCGACGTCGTCGCCTAAACCAGACAAGACGCGCCCCCCGACCGCAGTCGCGGTCGGGGGCTTCGTCTATGGCCACACCTGTGCACCGTGAGTACCGTCCGCGCGAACCTCAAGTCACAGGCGCATGAGGAGGCTCCATGGGCGGAGATGGCGAAAACAACGGCTACAACCTTTTCGAGGAAGAGATCGTCACCGCTCCCGAACCCGAAGACGAGGACGGCGGCGAGGGAGAGAAAAGAAGACGGCCGCAAATGGGCCGCCCCCTACCTCCACCGGCCAGCCAGCCGGGCCGTGGACGGCAGCACCACACCCACATGCCCCGACCACCCACAGGCCCAGATGCGGCGCATCCTCGGCACCCGATGGATCTGTCCGAGGTGCGTGCGGCAACCTCGTGCATGAGGTGCACGACAAAGCCTCGACCGCAACCAGTGGGCACCCCGATCCTGTGCCCCGGCGTCCCGTCAGAAGGGTGATTCACAGATGGGATCAGACAACTCCGGGCACGACCCACACGGCAAGCCCGCCGCCGCAGAACGCGCCATAGTGGTCACCATCATCGGAACCGTCGCCAGCATCGCCATAACCATCCTTGTCCTCAAGGGCGAATACGCTGGCGTCGTCTTCGCGACACTGCTCGCGGTGCTCGCTCTCATCCAAGGATGGCGGCTCGGCTTCGCCAACAGTGGTCACACCTCCCCCCACAGCAGCGACTCGCCCCACGCGAGCGACGGGGGCAGCCACGCTGGCCACGGAGGAGGAGACGGCGGAGACTGAGACCCCTGCCGCGATATCAGAAAGGCCCTCAAGACCGTCACTCGGCCCAGAAACACCCCCAGCTTCATCATCCTCCCCCGCCGTTGGGTGGTGGAGCGGTCCCTCGCCTGGATCATGCATGCCCGCAGACACGAACGCGACTACGAACGGCTCATCCAGCACTCAGAGTCCGAGCCTTCGACCTCAAGGGGCTCCACGATGTCCTCCGCGTGGCACACGGCTGGCGCATTCTCACCATGACGGCGATCGGCACGGCAGACACGGGCGCGTGCGGCTGCTCAAGCTCGGGCGCCTGCCCCTGGTTCCCTACATAGGCGCCACGCCGTCGAGTCCCTCCAGTCCGTCGCCAAAATTGCGGGCGCCGGCCGCATCGAGCACCCTGCGAATGGTCCTGGACGCGACGTCGTACCACCAGGCGAGCGCCTTCACGGCGGCGCCCTTGGCGTTCGCGGCTACGACGTCGGCCGCCTGGTCCTTGCCGGACACGGCCGGGCGCCCCAGCGTCTGGTCCGCGGCCTCGGCGGCAGCGACGCCCCTTCCTTCGTGCTCTCGCTGATCACGTCGCGGTGGAACTCCAGGACCCCGGCGAGCATCGTGACGAACAGCTTGGTCTGCGGGTCGTCGGCCGCGAGGTAGAAGCCGGACCATGCGCCGGTCGCGATGTGCGGGCGTAGTCCGTGCCGCTGGACGACTTCCCGGATCTGGACGACGTCCTTGGCGGAGCCGAGCAGTCGCGCGGCATCCGCGACGCGGATGGTGCCGCCGACCGCCGCTTCGTCGAGCAGCTGGTGGAACCCGGACAGGAAGCGGTGGCTGCGGAGGCAGACTGGGGACCTGTCATCCGCCTCCACCTGACGAATGGAACACAGCTCGTGACTCGGAGTTCCCCACCACCCGCCGACGCCCCGCGCACAGCCGGCAGGAGAAAGGACCCGCAGATCGACTCGGCCGCATTGCAGGCCACCCTCGAGCTGCTGGCGGAAATCGGATATGCCGAGATGTCCTTCAGCAAGGTCGCCGAACGCGTCGGGGTTCACCGGCCCGCGATCTACCGCCGCTGGCCGTCCAAGCAACACCTGGTCGCCGAAGCCGTCGGTTCCGCCTTGGGGCACGACCCCACCCCTGACACCGGTGACCTGCGTGCGGACCTGATCACGGGCATCAGCACGCTCGTCGACTCGTTCGAGGGAACCGTGGTCGGCAACGTACTGCCCGCGCTCGTCGCGGATCTTGCCCACCATGCACGGCTGCGCGAGGACTTCCTTGCCTCTGTCTTTCAGGCCCGCCGTGACTCGACAGCCCGTCGCCTGCGGAGGGCGGCGGCGCAAGGTGAGATCCGCTCCGACTTCGACCTGGAGTTCACCATGGACGCGCTTGCTGCCCCCGTCTACTACCGGGCACTGTTCGGTCATGCGCCGGTGACCCGGAAGCTGGCCGAACAGAGCGTTGATCTCGTGCTGGCTTCACTCGCCACGCGGTGACCGTGGCGGGCGAGGCCCGCACGGTCACCGCGTGGTGGAGCCCGACGCCGGCGACGGGGCAGCCGCCGCCCTGACCCCACCGGTGTCCGGCGCCGCGGCGAGGGTTTGCGGGCCCTGTGATTCAGACAGCGGCGGTCCGATCCGCCTTACGGTCAGAGCGTCGTTAACACCGCGCCGCCCGGTGCCACGCACCGTGGTGTCGTCGCGCGTGGCGGCTCTCACCCGCCCTCAAGCGAGGCCGGCGGACGAGCGTCACCATTTGTGATACAGTACGTACTGTATTCGAATGGAGGGTGCTCCATGGACCCGACGCATGTCCTTGTTTGGACCAAGGTCGTCTTGGTCGGCGGGCTGGCCGCTTATCTCACTCTCTTCATCCTCAACAACCTCACGGACCAGGCCACGAATTCTGGTGCGATCGTGCGGATGATGACCATGCGGGAACTCAAGGAGGATCCCGACGGTCTTGGAAGCGGGGTCGTCTGGCGGGCGGTCGACTCGCCGGCCGTGCACCGGCTGGCGCTCTACGGGGTTGTGCTTGTTCAGGCCGTGACCGCCGTGCTGCTGTGGAGGGCCGCGGTGATGCTCATGGCCGCGGGGCTGGGCGGGTACAGCGCGGGACCGCTGCGCGACGCCATGGCCGCTGCCAACCTCGGCATGCTGCCGTTCACCGGACTGTGGCTGGCCATGATCGTCGGGGGTTTGTGGTTTTCGTACTGGATCAAACTGGGCCCCGTTCAGCAGACCCATCTGAATCTGCTCAAGGCGTCGCTGCTCAGCGTCCTCGTCATCAACATCTGACATGCGTGCTCCTCAACTCTACGGAGGTAGATCACTGATGACCGCTCACGATGAAGACAACTGGCCCCACGGGCTCGACGTTCAGCAGGTGCGCGTCGCACGGCCGACCGATCGGCTCGAGGAGATCGCCCGGTTCTACCGCGATGGACTGGGACTGGCGGAGCTCTTCCGCTTCCAGGAGCACGCCGGCTACGACGGGGTCATGCTGGGCCTGCCTGGCAAGCCGTACCATCTGGAGTTCACCCAGCACGTGGACGGCAGCCCATGCCCCGCGCCGACAAAGGACAACCTGCTGGTTTTCTACACCACGGCCCTCGATGCCATGAGAGTGCTGGTGGACCGGCTGTCGGCCATGGGGCACCCTCCCGTGAAGGCGGAGAACCCGTACTGGGAGGAGAACGGCGCGGTGACCATCGAAGACCCCGACGGCTGGCGTGTCGTGCTGGTGCCCTCAGAGGGCATCTGAGACACCGACGGGCAGCCCGGTCGGGGTGGGCGACAGTGTGCGGCGCCACGGGTCCGTGACGGACCGGCGGAACTCGTGCACTCCGGTGGGCAGGACACAGGTGGCGGCCCCGCCACGAGCGTGTCCGCCCGGGAGGTGGCACCTCAACCGCTGTGACCCGCCAGCCGATCCACCGCCGCTACGACGTGGGAGGCGCCGTCTTCGCTGCGGACCACCGCCGATACCTGACGTGCCCGCCGGCCGTACTGGTCCTCTCGCACGGTCCTGCGTATGGCCTCGGCGAGTATCGGGGCCGACAGCCGCCGGCGGTGGAACCGCCCATGACGTCACCCGGCTGATTCCGCTTGTCGACATGGTTGGTCCGGTGCGCGGCAAGCGGGGCCGACCGCGCCATCGGCCGCGTCGGTCGTATACCGACCGCGACTACTACTACGACGTCTACCGGCACCGACTGCTGAGCGAGCCGAGCTCCTCCCGCTGCACACACGGCTCACGCCGAGCTGTGGCTCGGGGGCGCCCGTGGGGGGTGTTTGTAACGGGGCAGGCTCGGCGCAGAGCTCGGTCGGTGCGCGACTACCCGTGGCGCTGGGCGTGGCCGGAGTCGCTGGAGCGACTGAAGAGATCGCTGGAGCGACTGAAGAGCCCTTCCTGCTGGGGCAGGAGCGTTTGAGTCGCTGCACGTCGCCGCGGTGCGCTTGCTGTGACCTGCACGT
The DNA here is from genome assembly GCF_035917675.1 of Streptomyces sp. NBC_01775. NCBI lineage: Bacteria > Bacillati > Actinomycetota > Actinomycetes > Kitasatosporales > Streptomycetaceae > Streptomyces > Streptomyces sp. NBC_01775. Next base: position 179,579 of record NZ_CP109105.1, read on the forward strand.
ATAGGAAAAACAGCGACTGAAGCGACTCAAGACTGGTGTCTATGACACGCCCGCGCACCTGCGAATGTCGTCACAATCCCAAACTCCAGTCGCTTCAGTCGCTTTTACGCGCCCGGCATGACCTCTGACCAGCGGTTTCTCCAAGCGACTGAAGCAGCGACTCAGCGGCCACCAGCCGCCGCCCGCCCGCGGGTACCGCTGCATGCCCGGCGCTGGCAGCGCCACGCCGCCCCCAGCCGCCCGCCCGGTCTCAACATGTTCGCTACGGTGGCTCCGCCTGGTTCTGAACTTCAGTCGCTTCAGTCGCTGCACGGAGAAACGAATGCTCTTTGATCTGCGATCTTCTCCTAGCGACCGAAGCGACTGAACCGGATCGAGAATCCCGACGTCCATAAGGAAGACGGCCATCAGCAGCGCGAGGCAGGACATGCTCACCACCGCGCAACAGTGCGCGGCGGCAGGCTGGCCGGTGCATCCGCTCACTCCCGGCCGTAAAGGTCCGGTCCGCAACTGCCCGGCCTGCCGCCGCGGATCCCACCTGCCCGGCGACTGTGCCTGCCTGTGCGAGGGCGGGTGGTGTCACGGCTTCCACAGCGCCACGACGGACCCGGCCCGCATCCACACATGGTGGTCAACTCTCCCCGAGGCGGGCGTCGGCGTCTCCTGCGGCCCCGCAGGCATCGTCGTCCTGGACATCGACGCACACGCCGCACCACTGCCCGCCCGCGACCGGCTGTGGCCCGGGATCCCCGTGCACGACCACGTCGACCTGGTCGGCCTGGAAGACGGCTTCCACACCCTCGCCGTGCTCGCCGCCCTGCGAGGCGCCCCGGACCCGGCCGAAGACAACTCGACGCTGCGCGTGCGCACCCCATCCGGGGGCCTGCACGTGTGGTACCAGGTCGAGGCCGCGCAGCGCTTCGTCTCCTCCGTCGGCTCCGGCACCGGATCGGGGCGCAGCCTGTGCTGGCAGGTGGACGTCCGGGCCCACGGCGGCTACATCATCGCCCCTGGCACCCGCACCACCGACGGCACCTACACCCGCCTCGGCACCGCCCGCTCCCCAGCCACCCTGCCCCGGTGGCTCGCCGACGAACTCACCCGCACCGGCCACACCGCTCAAGTCCCGCCAGCGCGCCCCCGCGTCACGGTGGCCTCCCGCGCCCGCGCGGCGGTCGTCCGGGCCGGAGGAGGACGGGAGGCCGCCGCCAAGGCCATGGAGACCGTCCTGGCCCAGGTCGCCGAATGCGCCGCCGCAGCACAGAACACGGGCTTCACCGAGAAACTCAACCGCGCCGCCTACACCGCCGGCGGCCTCGTCGCCGCCGGACAGCTCGACGAGGCCGCCGCCCGCGAAGCCCTCCAGGCCGCGGCCGACTACGCCCGCCCCGGCCAGCACGCCCGCACCGCCCAGATCATCCACGCCGGACTCGCCGCCGGCACCCAGCGCCCCATGTATCCGGGAGCCCGCACGTGAGCGCAGCATTCGACCCGGCCGCCGTGGCACGCCAGATCCTCCAGCAGCCTCCCGCCCCGCTCCCCGCCCAGACCCCCGCCACCGCACCGGCACGTGAGCGGCCCCCGTTTCAGGCCACCGAACACGGCCTGCTGCCCGACTCGATGACCGACCGCGGTCTGGCCAAGACCTTCGCCCGCCTCTACGCCCGCGACTTCCGCCACGTCAACGGCCTGGGCTGGTACCGCTGGTCCGGTGCCCGCTGGGAGCCCGACGAGCACGAGAGCGTCGTGTGGGCGGCCGGCGACATGGCCGAGGAACTGGCCACCACCGACCCCACCGGCACCTACACCAACGCCGAGATGCGCCGCGAACGCAAGCGCGCCATGTCCACCTCCGGCATCAAGGCCGTCCTCCAACAAGCCCGAGCCGCCCGAGGCATGCGCCTGGACGCCTCCCTCCTGGATGCCGACCCCTACAAGCTGTGCACCCCCGGCGGCGTCGTCGACCTGACCACCGGCAGCCTCCAGCGCCCCGACCCTGAACACGACTTCCACTCCCGCAGCGCGCTGACCCCGCCCGAGCAGATGCCCACCCCCCGCTGGGACCAGTTCCTGGCCGACACCTTCGGGCAGGACGCCGAAGGCCGTCAGATGATCCGCTACCTGCACCTGCTGCTCGGCTACTCCATCACCGGCGACGTCGGCGCCCAGGTCCTCGCCTTCCTCTACGGCCAGGGCAAGAACGGCAAGTCCGTCCTCCTGGACGTCATCGTGAAACTCATGGGCGACTACGCCGACGCCGCCCCGCCCGGCTTCCTGATGGCCAAGACCTTCGAGAGCCACCCCACCGACCTGGCAGAACTCCACGGCCGCCGCGTCATCGTGTGCAGCGAGCTCAAGGCCGGCGACCGGTTCGACGAATCCCGGGTCAAGCTGCTGACCGGCGGCGACCAGCTCAAGGCCCGCCGTATGCGGCAGGACTTCTTCTCCTTCACCCCCACCCACAAGCTCTTCCTGCTGGGCAACCACCGCCCCGAGGTCGGCACCGGCGGCTACGCCTTCTGGCGCCGCATGCGCCTGATCCCCTTCGAGCGGATCATCCCGGACGAACGCAAGATCGACAATCTCGCCGACATCCTCGTCCGCGAGGAAGGCCCCGGCATCCTCGCCTGGCTCATCGACGGCGCCCGCCGCTACCTGGCCGGAGAGAAGGACCTGACCGGTCCTGAACTCGTCCGGGTGGCCACCACCGCCTACGCCGAGACCGAAGATCACATGGGCCGCTTCCTCACCGAGACCTGCAAGACTGCCCCGGGCCTCCGCGCCGAACAAAAGCACCTCTACCTGGCCTACTGCCGCTGGTGCGAGAGTGAAGGAGCAACTCCCGTATCCAGCCGAGCTTTCGCCGCACGGGTCCGCGACACACTGGGTATGCGTTCCCCCAAGGACATGGCCACCTCGAACCAGAAGAAGTACTACCCCGGCATCGGCCTGATCGCCGAGACCCCCGACGAGGAGACCCCGTGAGCGCGCTCATCGACCCCGAAGATCTCGCTCACGAGGAAGCGCTCGTCTGGCTCGAAGACACCGAGGACCTCGACTACGTCCGCCAGACCCTCGATCGCGTCTCCTCCCGCCGCCGACAGCCCCCCTACCACCGCGACGGCCGGCTTGTCGGTTACGCAACCCTTGCCAAAGACGCCAAACCCTCCCGGGCCTCCGGCACCTGGCTGCGGCGCGTCTTCTGGCTCGCCCCCCACGACCGCGACCAGGACCCCGAGGGCCTGTACGCCACAGGAGCCCCCTCCGAAGCCATCGACCCCCGCACCCTGGAACCCTCCGTCAAGGGCTACAAGACCGAACGCTCCGAGGGCGGCCCCGCCTCCGACGCCATGCGCGAGATGGGCATAGAGCTGCCACGCGTCTGACCCCCGGAGCCGGCGCCAGTCCTGAGCTTGAGTCGCTCCGGTCGCTGCCCGCCGGAACCGATGAGGAACAGAGGTCGGCACCCTGATTTCTGCACCGGGTACGAACCTCAGTCGCTTCAGTCGCTGAGATGGCTGCCCGTCGGCGGTGGCGGGCCCCTCTTCACGACCACGACGTCCCCCTCGTCGCACTCGACTACGGCCTTGCCCCGGCGCGCCCAGACCGGTTCGGCCGACCGCCGGTGATGAAGTCCGCTTCCACCACGCCGTCCGCGGCGAGCGGGAGCAGCTTGCCGCTGATCTCGGCCGCCTGCGTGAGGTGTCCGAGATCAGCGACCACGCCCACTACATCTGGACCGCCCGCTTCATGGCCGGCCTTCCACCGTCCCCTGACACCACGGCCCAGCGGACCGACGGCACGGAGACCACACACTGACGCTGGCCGGCCCGGTCCAGCACCACCCGGCTGTGGTCTGAACGCCCCGGCGGGGGTCAACCGGTCCGGCCGAGGTGCATGACGACGACGGTGACGGTGCTGTCGGTGATCTCGTACACCACCCGGTAGCGGCCTACGTACATACGGCGCAGGTCAGGCGAACCGTATTCGACGGTGCCTTCCGGGCGTGGCTGGCCGGCGAGGAGATCCACCGCGTCCATCAGCTGGCGCAGCCCATCGGCGTCATCCTTGAGGAAGCGCGCGGCGGCGTTGAGAGCCGCTTCCTCCCAGACGATTGTGTAGGTCAACCGCGCTCCAGGCCGAGCCGGGCGCGCACCTCGTCATGCGGCACCATGACCGTCTGGCCCGCCGCCTGCCGGGCGCGGTATTCGGCCACAGCGAGCGCATCCTCCAGGTCGGCAAGCTCCTGCGGATTGACCAGGACAGCCGCGGGCTGGCCGTGATCGGTGATCGTGATGCGCTCCCGCGTGTGGGAAGCACGGCGCACCAGCGAACCGAACCGGGCCCGCGCCTCAGTGATCGGCAACATCTCACTCATGTACAGAACCTTACACTTCACGCTGCCGTAGGCAAGATCGATCACGACACCCGGCAGCTTGTGACGGATCCGGGAGCCGGAGCGGAACAAGCCGGACAAGACCCCAGCCTCACCCCGGGCAACAGCACCCGGTTCCGGCGCAGCCAGTGCACCGACTGGTTGAACAGCGCCACCGGCCCCTCCTCCGCGACCTGCCGGGCCAGGACGGGGCAGGAGGACCAACTCGGGGCGCTCGGCCTGGTCCTCAATGCCGCCGTGCTCTGACAACCCGCTACCTCGACGCCGCCGTCGACCACCTGCGGGCCCTGCCGCCCGAGGAGCGGGAGCATGACGTCCTCAACGAGGACGTGGCCCGGGGGCCTTGACCCGGGATCGTGGACACCGGTTGTCATGCGGCGGTGGTCAGCGTAACTGATCGTTGTTCGAAGGAGTTCGGGCTGATCTGACCGATGCTGGAGTGCCTCCTTCTGGTGTTGTAGCGGGTGGCCCATCGGAAGACCGCGAGGCGGGCTGCGCGGGCTCCTGGCCAGTGTTTTCTTCCCTGGAGCGTCTCGCGTTTCATGGTCGCGTTGAACGACTCTGCGGCGGCGTTGTCCGCGCTGGTGCCCACCGCGCCACGCGATCTGATCACGCCGAGGTCCGTGCAGACCTGGGCAAATTCCTTCGAGGAGTATTGCGCCCCGTTGTCGCTGTGGAAGATCGCTCCGCGCAGGCCGCCGGCGCCCCGCGCCGCCGCTGCGGCCTTGAGTGCGTCGGTGACCAGACCGGTGCGCATGTGGTCGGCGATCGACCAGCCCGCCAGGCGTTTAGAGCACAGGTCCAACACTGTTGCCAGATAAAGGAACTGGCCGTTCCCGACGGGGAGATAGGTTATGTCGCCCACGTACCTCGTGTTCGGCGTCTTCGCGGTGAAGTCGCGCCGCAGCAGGTCGGGAAACGGTGTCGCCGACGGCTCGGGGATGGTGGTGCGGAATTTCTTGCGCAGGTGGAAGCCGACGATGCCCCGCGCACGCATGACCCGGGCTACGCGTTTGTGGTTGACCTGTACTCCGGCGTCGCGAAGCTCTGCGGCGACCCGCGGGGCGCCGTAAGTCCCGTCGGACTCGACGTGGATGGCGGCGATCCGCTCGGCGAGGTCGGCATCCGCCCGGACCCGCTCGGCCCGCGCGTCCGCGCCGGCCAGCCACCGGTAGAACCCGGACCGCGAGAGACGCAGCATCCGGCACAGCCGCTTGACGCCGAAGGCGCCACGATGATCGTCAACGAACTGGAAGCGGCTGCTCACCAGCTGGTCTCCGCCGCAAAATACTTCGCGGCCCTCCGCAGGATCTCCCGCTCGAGCTCGAGTTCCTTCACTCGCGCCCGCAGCTGCCGGTTCTCCTTCTCGATCGCGCCGGCCTCGCCGGCGCCGGGCCGGGCGGCCTGCTCAGCGTCCCGCACCCAGGTGCGGAGCGTCTCGTGATTGACGCCCAGGTCCTTGGCCACCGAGGCGTAGGTGCCACCGGGCGTGGCCCGGTACAGCGCGACGGCATCGGCCCGGAACTCAGACGAGTACTTCGACGTCCCCAACGGGAACTCCTGTCCTTGGGATCTTCACGATCCAATGATCAGGGTGTCCACGATCAAGGGTGAAGCCCCCACGTACCTCGCCCCCAGTGTGGATCGAGCTGCTGAATGGCCTCAGCGCAGTCCGCTCCGCTTTATTTCCTTCAAACCGCGCCCGGGGCGGCTTGCTTCTCCTGGTTGTCTGCCAGGAAGTCGGTGATCCGGTGGTTCGTCTGGGTGGGCATGGCGGTGGGCATAGCGAAGTGGGTGAGTTCGGCGAGGATTTCGATCCGGGCGTCCGGTACGGCTTTGCGGGCGCAGGCTGCGACTTTGGCGGCGTCATGGGCGTCGCTGCGGCCGGCGAGAAGGACCAGGAGCGGAACGCTCAGTGCCGTGGGGTCCGGGCGGCGGCCGACGACCAGTTTCCGGTTCGCGAAGCCCGAGACCGCCAAGGCATAGAGCCGCTTCCAGCCCAGGTCGGTGTCGGTGCCTGCGGTCTCGCGGTCCAGGTAGGCGTGTGCGCGGGCTCGCGTCGGGCGGAGCAGTATCGGCAGCGAGCGCAGCAGGAAACCCGGGCGGAAGTTGGCGAAGCACTGGGTCGGGTCGAGCAGTACCAGCCGATCGACCCGCCGCGCGGCGTGCAGGGCATAGGTCAGGGCGATCCAGCCGCCGTAGGAGTGGCCCAGCAGGTGCGTGCGGGACACGGTGAGGCCGTCGAGCAGCGCGTCCAACCAGGCCATCAGGTCGCTGGTTGTGCGCAGCGGGCGCCCGCCGGGGACGCTGTGTCCCGCATCGCCCAGGATGTCGACGGCCAGCACCCGGTGGTGCGTGCCAAGAGCTGAGGCATTGGCGAACCAGACCGCGCCGGTGGAACCGCCGCCGTGTAGAAGGAGGACTGGAGTGGCGTCAGCGGGGCCGTAGGCGTGGACACGGGTGGTCCCGTACGGGGTGGGAATGTCGATCTCGGCGGTACCGGTGGGCCAGCGGGCGAGCAGTGCGTCGTAAGCCGCGAAGAACTCTTGCGATGAGGACACGGTGAACCCCCGGGGAATCGTCTCGTTGACCAAGTATCTCGCTTGGCGAGATAGTAGCCCGGTGAGTGATGACATCAACCCCGCGATGCGGCTGGTCCATCTACTGCGCGCAGTGACCGTGGAACTCGATCTGCGCGGCGCCGAGTTCGCCGCGCGAAACGGTCTGCACCCGACCGATCTGCGGGCCCTCATCCATCTGCTTGACGCCGATCGGGCGGGTACCGACGTCACCCCGGGACGACTCGGTGCGGCGCTGCGGCTCAACTCGGCCGGCACCACTGCCCTGCTGGACCGGCTGGAGCGCCTGGGGCTCGTCCGCCGCAGGTGCGATGAAAACGACCGACGACGCGTCGTGCTGACGGTGGAGCAGAAAGCCGTGGAGCTGGGTCGGTCCTTCTTCGGCCCGCTCATCGCCAACCTGGTCGAGGCGGCCGAGGGCTTCACCCCGGGCGAACTGGACATCGTTCACCGCTACCTGACCGCCGCCCTCCGAGCAGCCGCTCCCGGCTACGACGCGTCGACGCCCGCGGCCACCGCCGGGATGCCACCACCACAGCCGTTCCCGCAGCGGTTCGGTCAGCCATGATGGCAGCGCAGGCAGGGGATCTCCGGTGATCACAGCGCGTCACAATTCCATGATCACGGAACCGTGCCTGTCCCCGTCTGCCGACCGCCTATCTGCGCGACCTCTTACAACCGCTCCGGTCAGCACCCCGCTTGGTCGGGTGGATGCTAACAGTCGGTAGCTGGCCGTGAACCCTCCCGTTTGGCGGAGCTGGCCTTCTGCCCCTGCCTGACCGACGGCGCCACCCCTGAACGGGCGGCGCCGTTTCCGTGGCCGGCCGGTGGTTCAGGCGGTCGGTCGGCTGTGCAGTGGTACGACGACTTCCCGGCCGGTGGCCTTCTCTCCGAGGCGGAAGAACGGCACCTGGCCCTCGCTGTAGACGTGCTCCAGCCAGCCGTCAGCCTCCAACTCCCGACGGGCGCGCGAGAAATGCGGCCTCGGAACGCCTATGCGTACGGCCAGATCAGCCGCCGTTCGCTCGACGGCGTGTTCTAGGCCGCCCAGAATCGCGTACGTCATCAGCAGATTCTGCTTGAGGTGGGACAGCTCGCTCGTCCGCTCCTGCAGAGCGTCGAGCTCCGGGTACGGGCTTTGGCGTGGCATTCTGTCGCCCCTTCGATGCTGCGCCGGAACGGCCCGGCATAGTCGGCAGGTGATAGGCGGCGGCTAGTGAGGACTGCTCCGCGCCGCTGAGGCTGGACACGATGTGTGGACTGGCCTTGTACTTCTTGGTGCGGCCGATCACTTCCTCTACGAGGAAGATCCGGTTCTCGCACAGCTTCTTTGCCATTCTCCTTGCAGCCTGTGGAGTCAGTCCCAGGTACTTCGCGGCCTCCGACGCGGTGGCACCGCCCTTGTCGTAGGTCATGATCGCGCAGTACCAGAAGATCCGGAAGTCGTCCCCGGTGATCCCGGAGTCCTTCGCCAGCATGTCCAGGATGCGCGCGAAGGAGAACTGTCCGTGCCGACCGCCGAGTTGGTAGGAACGGCGCTTCTCTTCCTCGTCCGGCTCCCATAGCTCGTGGACTTCACCGGTCGCGCGATTGACCAGCTCGCGGCTGCGTCCTGTGCGCCTGTGCTCTGGCACTTACGACCCCTGACCTGGGCGTTCGTTCCCTAGCTTCTCCCTAACGGTCTCGACGTTACCACAGGCGACATGTCGCCTGTGGTAACCGAAGGAACTCGGCGATTCCTCCGTGTACCGCTGCCGACATGTCGTCACGCATCACCGAGCGAATCCCAGAGTTCGTCCGGTGTCTCCCCGTGGCAGGGGTCATCAGAGGAACCCCGAGGTTCCTTCGGTTACCGCTGACGACATGACCATAGACGGCATGCAACGGCATCGCAGGATGCCAATAACAGCATCCTGCGATGCCGATATGAGCATCTGAGAATGCCGATATCGACATCCCCCGATGCTGATCACCCACACGTTTCCGCAGGTCAGAAACCTGCGGGGGTTGCGCCCTCTTAGTACACGCATAGGGACCGGACATGTGCGCCGCCGTACCGGAGGCCCTCCGGTCCTCGCGCAAGCGCTCCGGTCCTCGGGGCGCCGCCTGATCCTGTCTGTCCATCTCTGCGTTGTCCGTGCTGAAGGCAGTGGCAACAAGGATTAGCGTGGCTGGTCCGGGTGGGGGGTTGCTGGGACATACGCGCGCCAGCCCGTCCGGCTTCCTGCATCATCGTGGCGTGCTTTCTTGGGCTGAGGCTCAGTCGCTCACAGGACCCGCCGCTGGTCCCTGTCAGTGATGGGCGGGAGGCCAGCCGCGGCCCTGGCATCAGCCGGATGAATCGTGCTTTGCCGAACCTCCGGGGTGCAGCCGTCGCTTCGCCCGAGCCTGTTGCGTCAGACGGGGCGGTAGCGGCGGCACCGGGAGACGGTACGTGCTACAAGTCACTGCTCCTCCGGCTGCCTGAATTAGTAGTGGACACTGGAGCGGCTGGTCAGGCCGACGGCGTCGGCGATCTCATGGAGGTAGGGCGGGTCGCCGGTTTCGATGATCCGCTGGCTCAGGACCCGCAGGACCGCGGACTGGCGCTCGCTCAGGTGCCGTTCCCTGCTGTTCGTCGCGGGCATGGCGGCGCAGCGCGGCTATCCCGGGTCCGCTGCCTGGCGAGCCGGGAATGTCCCAGGTCGGATGCCACCAGATGCAGGTGGAGAGTCGCCCGCGATGCTGTTCGACGAACGCTTCCAGGCGCTGCGCGTACCCGTCCCGCTCGTGGTCGGGCACGGTGCTGAGGACCACCGTCAGGATCTCCTCCGACGCCTCGGGAACGAGGAAGCCGCCTTGGCCAGGGCCCACGTGCACCGCTGAGCCGCCGCTAGGACCTCTTTCGCATTCAGTACCAGGGCCAGCTCTTCCTCCGGGGTCTTCGGTTTGCAAAATGCCTCATACATGAACCTACAAAGTAGATACTGCGATATCATGGGAGACCGAGCGAGGAGGCTTTGATGGACGTGACGCTCTCCCAGGCCCGCGAGCGATGGAGCGAAGTGGTCGAACGCGCCGGCAGACCGGTGGTGCACCCACCCTGGCCGCACCGGGCGGGGGTTCAAGCAGGCAGCGACAGGGCCGGGTGCCCCACCCGCCGCGTGACCTTGAAACGGTGTTTGAGGTGGTCGCGCCCCTGTGGGCGCGGCTGGAGCGGTCCGGGGCCCGACATCGAATCCTGACGGCCGCCCGCCGGGAACTGGCCACGCTGACGGCATGGATGCCTCACCCGAAGGCGGCCGAGTGGCTGGCGGATCGCCTGATGCGGCATCTGACCACCCAGGGCGGCCCCGAAACGGTGTGCGATCCGGTCGGCTGGCTACTCAAGCGGGGACTACCGGCACGAACAGGGTGCAGCGACGTGCGGTGCATCGAGGGCATCCGGATGGACACCGGCCAGGACTGCCCCTCCTGTGCCTACCTGGTCGCGGACCGGCGTGCGCTGCGCAAGAGCGTGGCCGAGCAGGTCGGCGCCGAGATGCCGCAGGCCAGCGCCGCCGACCGCAAGGCCGTCTACGAGCAGCGGCTGTGCGAGGTGACAGCCCGCCAGCAGGCCGAGATCCGTTCCCGCCATCAGGCCGCCGCCAAGCTCCAGGAACGGCAGCATGCGGCAGCCCGTGAAAGGGCCCGGGAGGCGGCCACGGTCCAGGAGCGGCAAGCGCAGCCGTGTGCCGGGTGCGGGGTACCCGGCACAGCCGGGGAGTGCCATACGTGCGCGGAGCACCATGCTGCGGAGCAGCTGCTGGAGATGGCTGGTACGACTGCGGCGGGAGCTTGGGCCGATGTCACCGACCCGCAGGACATCGAAGCGGTCCGTGTCCGCGTCCGGGAGACCTTCGACAGCGAGTTCGCCGGGCAGCTCGCCGTCCTCAAGGACCGGGGCGCCACCGACACCATGGTCGCCAGCTTCACCCGGCTGCTGGCCGAAAGCGCCGTTGGCGACTACCGCCGCTCCGCGCTCGCAATCCTGGCCCGCACCCCGCACCCCGCAGGCCGACGCCGAGGCCAGGCAGGCATCAGCCGCCTGTCTGCGCGCTGCCCACCAGTACGACACACAGGCGGAAGCGCGGCAGGCCGCAGCCGAGGCTCGCTCCCGCACTGCCGAGCACCTGCTGCGCCAGCGGACCGCGACCTTGCACCAAACCTTGCAGGAAGGGCAGAAACCTGTCCCCGAAACAGATCGCCCCCAGGGAGGCGCCGACCGTGTACGGGAAGTCAGCGATGTCTGGTTCGCGGACCGCTCGGCTGACGAACGGCAGGTCAAGACTCGCGAGAACGCCTGCGCCAGCTACCAGCGAGCCCTCGCCGCACACCATGCCGCCAAGTACCAACGCACAGGGTGTCGCAGCCCCGAGCCGAGCAGGCAAGAGTCGGCTGTGTGAACCGAAATACTCAGCGAGTAGCCCAGCTTCCACCCGTGCGGAGGGGTACTCCCCGCGCCTGCGGGGTTCCGGTGGCGGCGCGACGAGCTGCCCCGGGCGCCGGACATCGGCCTACCGGTGTGCCGATAGACTCAACCGGGCTTTGCGTAGAATGTCGCGTTCGGAGAAAGTGGGTCCACAGGCCGTCCAGGCCGGAAAGACTTGCTGGTCAACGAGAGTGCTCCCCGCACCCGCGGGGATGGTCCCCGGGACCGGGTGCTGAGCGCCGTACGCGAGGGGTGCTCCCCGCACCCGCGGGGATGGTCCCGCGATCGGCCGTGCGCTGGGCACGACCCGGCAGTGCTCCCCGCACCCGCGGGGATGGTCCCTCGCCCGGGTCCTGGGCTGCCAGGACATCGCGTGCTCCCCGCACCCGCGGGGATGGTCCCCCCCAGGGGGGCGTCTCCAAGTCGTCAACGGGGTGCTCCCCGCACCCGCGGGGATGGTCCCTGCTCACCGTCATCGCCCGCCTGGTCGCCGCGGTGCTCCCCGCACCCGCGGGGATGGTCCCTGCGCCGCCGGATCGCGATCCTGCGGTACGCGGTGCTCCCCGCACCCGCGGGGATGGTCCCCAAGGCGCGCTGCTCGGCTCGCTCTGCCCGACGTGCTCCCCGCACCCGCGGGGATGGTCCCACGGAGCGCTGTGCGGCGCCCTGAGCGACGATGTGCTCCCCGCACCCGCGGGGATGGTCCCGTCCAGCCCGCAGCGGCGTCCGGCGCGGCACTGTGCTCCCCGCACCCGCGGGGATGGTCCCCACATCGACCAGACCGGCACGATCTTGCGCGAGTGCTCCCCGCACCCGCGGGGATGGTCCCGTCCACACCGGCGGCGGAGTGATCGCCGCCGAGTGCTCCCCGCACCCGCGGGGATGGTCCCCGCCGCGCCTCGAACGCCCGCTGACGGTGGCTGTGCTCCCCGCACCCGCGGGGATGGTCCCTTCACCCAGTCCAAAGCGGGCTCCCGGACTACGTGCTCCCCGCACCCGCGGGGATGGTCCCTGGCTCGATGCGGGAGGGATCGAAGGCGCCTCGTGCTCCCCGCACCCGCGGGGATGGTCCCCTGACCGGTGCTCTGTTCCTGGAGAAACCCGCGTGCTCCCCGCAGGCGCGGGGATGGTCCCGGCGTCTCCACTTCCCCGGGGCCGGCCGCTGGGTGCTCCCCGCACCCGCGGGGATGGTCCCGAGCGGATTGCGCAGCATCCGCACCCGGGGCGCGTGCTCCCCGCGCCCGCGGGGATCCCGGGGCGGCGCGACGAGCTGTCCTGGGCTGAACGTTGGCCTGTCAGTGTGCCGATAGACGCCTCACGGCCCCAAGCCGTCAAGTGGGTAGCTGGAATACCCGGTGTAGCTTTGCTGACTGTTCGATTAGCAGCTCAAGGGGGCGTCTCGGTGGATGTGGTGCGGGTCATGGAGGCGCTGGCCGAGCAGGGGGTCACGGTGCTGTTCAAGGCGGATGCCGAGCGGATGCGTGAGGGCAGGAAGCCATGGACCTTCGTCGCGAGCGGCAACCCGTTCCATGAGGATCTGCTGGTCCGGACGGATGCTGTGTCGGTGGAGTCGTGCCTGAAGCAGTGCCTGCCGCAGCTGCGCGAACGCGGGCTGATCATCCCGGAGTAGACCGGCCTGCTCGGCCTGTTTCGGCGTGCGTGGCTTATGCGGCCGTAGCCGTCGGGACTTCGACCGGGGCCGGGAAGGCCAGGGCTTCGTCGAACGGTTCGTGGGCCTGGATGCAGTGGTAGAGCTGGCCGACCAGGCGGTTGAAGAGGTTGCGCAGGGCGGAGGCGTGCCAGTCGCCGCATTCGTCGCGCCGTCGGCGGTAGTGGGCTTTGGCTCCGGGCGAGGCGGTCAGGGCGGCGAAGGCCCAGAGGTAGCCGGCATGGTTGAGCCGGTCGTTCTTCACCCGGCGGCGGGTGATGCTGGACTGCTTGCCGGAGGCCCTCGTGATGGGCGAGGAGCCCGCATAAGCCTTGAGACCGCGGGCATCGGCGAACCGGGTGTGGTCGTCGCCGATCTCAGCCAGCACCCGGGCGCCGAGCTGGACGCCCAGACCCGGGAAACTCAAGATCACGTCAGCGTCCGGGTGCTGAGGGAAAGCCTCTTCCACCGCCTGGGCCAGGTCGTCCGCGGCGGTACAGGCGGCATCGAGCTGCAGAAGGAGGGCAAGCATCTGCTTGCCAAGCGCGTCCTCGACCAGCGGCAGCTGCCGGGCCCAGTCTCCCCGCAGAGCCTCGCGGAGCCGTTCGGCGTCGGCCTCGATACCGCGCTTACGCCCGGACCGCTTGAGCGCGGCAATGATCTGGCTGCGGGTCAGCCTCGCGGCTTGGGCCGGGGTGGGTGCGGTCTTGAGGGGCTCGCGGGCTTCGGGCCGGCACAGCCCGTTGGTCCACTTCGCAAAGGCGTCCAGTGCTGCCGGGTAGTACTCGCGCAGAAGTAATCGGAGCTGGTTGGCGAGCTGCTGCCGGTTCCACAACGAGTTTTGCTGGGCGCGGGCCAGGACCGCGATGGCGCGGGCCAGGTCGGTGTCGTCGGGCAGGCGCCGGTGGGCGTGCATGTCGGTGCGGAGGACGTTCGCCAGGACGAGGGCGTCGCCGGGGTCGGACTTCTTGCGGGAAACGCTGTGGCGGTCGCGGTAGCGGGCGGCGGCCATCGGGTTGATCGCGAAGACCTGCCGTTTGCCGACCCGCAGCACCGCGACGAGAAGGCCGCGGGAGGTCTCGATGGCCACCGGGATCGGGTTCTCCTCGGTGTCGCCGTACTCGACGAGCAGGTCCAGCAGGATCTTGTAGCCGGTTGAGTCGTCGGTTATGTTCCGTTTGGCCAGTAACTGGCCGCTGTCGTCGACCAAAGCGACGGCGTGGGTCTTCTCCGCCCAGTCGATTCCGCAGTAGATCACTATGCTCTCTTTTCCGTGTGCTGGTGTTTGCGCTGGTCACGAGCGCATGCGGGCCACGCAGCTCCCTAATTCAAGGTCTCTCGGACCAACGCCTCACTAGCTGTTGTCCGTGGCACCAGCGCACCGCGCGGGCCTCGGTCTATGCGAGAGCTCAAAGGGCTCCGGTGTAACGAGAGGTCACCGTGCGGTGGGTTCGTCTCACCAACACCAACGAGGGATCAAGGCGGCAGGTGTTGACGCTCGACGGCCAGCGTCGCCGCTCTACCGGAAGGCGTCGAAGCCGGGCTCAATTCAGACGTCCGCCCGGAACCGACGACCGACAACACCGCACCTTGGTGATGACGCCCGCGAAGACGCCGGGCGCCACCTCTCTAGTCGGAGGCATCGAGACCCGGTTCGCTGTAGGCATCCGCCCGACGCCCACGCGCCCGCCACCACACCGAGCGCGAGGCCCGCCCGCACGCTCTAACCAGAGGCTTCACAAGCCCAGCTCGAATCAGACGTAACGGACCTCACCACTCGAACACTCCGGTGATCCCACCCGGCACCCCGGAGTACTTAAGAAGAAATTAGGAATTAGACTCAATCGAGCTTTGCGTAGAATGTCGCGTTCGGAGAAAGTGGGTCCAAAGGCCGTCCAGGCCGGAAAGACTTGCTGGTCAACAAGAGTGCTCCCCGCACCCGCGGGGATGGTCCCACGCACATCACGCGGCCTCCTTGGCGGATTCGGTGCTCCCCGCACCCGCGGGGATGGTCCCAGCAGGTCAGAGGTAGGTTCCGGCGGCCGGTTGTGCTCCCCGCACCCGCGGGGATGGTCCCCAGCCTGGCCACCATCGCGCTGTGCGGCGCACGTGCTCCCCGCACCCGCGGGGATGGTCCCTACTACCGCACCACGAAATCGCGGAGGTCCTGGTGCTCCCCGCACCCGCGGGGATGGTCCCCGCCGGTCGCCAGCCGGACCGGCTGCCCGTCCGTGCTCCCCGCACCCGCGGGGATGGTCCCCGTATGACCCCCCGCCCCGACGCGGTCACCCGGTGCTCCCCGCACCCGCGGGGATGGTCCCACGTCCGCACCCCCTCTACTTCTCATGAGAAGTGTGCTCCCCGCACCCGCGGGGATGGTCCCCACCTCCCGGGGCCAGTGCTCCACTCCGGCCAGTGCTCCCCGCACCCGCGGGGATGGTCCCTCGACCTGGCGCCCGACGACGCGTTCGTCCCGGTGCTCCCCGCACCCGCGGGGATGGTCCCCCGCCATCGCCGAACGACTTCACACAGACAAAGTGCTCCCCGCACCCGCGGGGATGGTCCCTAGCCTGGCTTCACAGCGGCTCGGATGAACTGGTACTCCCCGCAGGCGCGGGGATGGGTCCCTCCCTGCCTGGGCCCGGGGTCAGAGCCGCAGGGTGCTCCCCGCAGGCGCGGAGATGGTCCCGAGAGGGTGTGGCGTGGCCGTTTCTGCTGTTTGCTCGCGAGGTGGCCTTGCGGCCGTCTGCTTTCAATCGTTCGTTGCATGGTGCTCTATAGCGCATTCCAACAATTGATGGAGTGTTTTCAGGATAGTCCTCCTTCATGATGAAGTATTCGGTTGAATGGTTTTGTGATGTCTGGGGAGAGGGCGAATCTGTCGCGTTGGCTTGGCTTGTCGTCTGCTGCGCGGTCGGTGTGGGCCAAATATGATCGATTGAGTGATGGGTGGGTGCCGCTGTGGCGGCACATGGCGGACACCGGGTCTGTCGCTGGCCTGTTGTGGGATCACTGGGTCCCCGCGCAGGTACGACGGCTGGTTTCCGAGGGGTTACCTGAGGGTGAGGATGACGCCCGGCGGTTGGCGGTGTGGCTGGCGGGTGTTCATGACATCGGGAAGGCGACCCCGGCGTTCGCCTGCCAGGTGGAACTGCTTGCTGCCAGGATGCGCGATCAGGGTCTGTCGGTGCCTTTGGAGAAGCAGCTGTTGGACCGTCGGCTGGCGCGGCATGCTCTTGCCGGGCAGGTGCTCCTGAAGGAGTGGCTCGTCGAGCAGCACGGTTGGGCAGGGCCTGTGACCGCGCAGCTCACAGCTGTTGTCGGGGGGCATCATGGTGTTCCGCCGGAGCACTGGGACATCAAGGTGGTTGGTGATCATCCGGAGTTGCTGCGGGATCCGCCCAGCGAGGAGGCGTGGCGGAGTGTGCAGTGGGAGTTGCTGGATGCCTGCTCCGGTATCCACGGTGTGCAGGGGTGTTTGGGCAGGTGGCGGGGGCTGAAGCTGTCGCAGCCGGTGCAGGTGTTGCTGAGTGCGCTGGTCATCGTGGGGGACTGGATCGCGAGTAACGCGGATCTCTTTCCGTATTTTCCCGAGGAGTGTCCTCGTGGGGAGCGGGCGCGGGTTGAGGGTGCCTGGGAGGCGCTTGGTCTGCCTCCGCCGTGGCGGGCGGTGGAGTGGGGCCAGGGGGCGGGTGAGCTGTTCGTGGGGCGGTTTTCTCTGCCGCGGGGTGCGCGGGTGCGTCCGGTGCAGGAGTCGGCGGTGGGGGTGGCGCGGGAGATGGCTGTGCCTGGTCTGATGGTGATCGAGGCGCCGATGGGGGAGGGGAAGACGGAGGCGGCGCTGGCGGTGGCGGAGGTGTTCGCGGCGCGTTCGGGGGCGGGGGGATGTTTTGTTGCGTTGCCGACGATGGCTACGGGCAACGCGATGTTCTCCCGTTTGCTGGCGTGGCTGGGGCGTGTGCCGGACGAGCGGGAGGAGCCGGGCGCTCACTCGGTGTTCCTCGCTCATTCCAAGTCGGCTTTGAATGCGGATTATCAGGGCCTGAGGTGGTCGGCCGCGCGGGGTCCTGCGGCTGTGGAGCTGGATGGCGCGGGGGAGGAGCGGGGTGCCGGTGGGGATTTTCGGGCTGCTTGTGCGGAGTTGGTGGCGCATCAGTGGCTGCGGGGTCGGAAGAAGGGGATGCTTTCGTCTTTCGTGGTGGGCACGGTCGATCAGCTGCTTTTTGCGGGGCTGAAGAGCCGGCATTTGGCCCTGCGGCATCTGGCTTTGGCGGGCAAGGTCGTGGTGGTCGATGAGGCGCACGCGTATGACGCGTACATGAACTCCTACCTGGATGTGGTGTTGTCCTGGCTTGGTGCCTACCGGGTGCCGGTGGTGGTGCTGTCGGCGACGCTGCCGGCACGACGTCGGCGTGAGTTGGCGGAGGCGTACGCGGGCACAGGGCCGGGCCGGGAGGGGGTGGAGGGGTTCGCTGTGCTGGAGGAGGCGCGGGGATATCCGTTGCTCGCTTGCGTTGCGCCCGGTTCGGCGCCGCGCGTGGTGACCCCGCAGCCGTCGGGTCGGGGTACCGAGGTGGTGATGGAGCGGTGTCCGGACGACGTTGAGGTGCTGGCTGACCGTCTTGAGGCCGAGCTGGCTGATGGGGGGTGTGCCCTGGTGGTGCGGAACACCGTCGAGAGGGTTCTGGAGGCAGCTTCGCGGCTGCGTCGGCGCTTCGGTGAGGGGTGTGTCACGGTTGCGCATGCGCGCTTTGTCGATCTCGACCGTGCGGCGAAGGAAGCGGACTTGTTGGCGCGGTTCGGGCCTCCGCGGACGAGTGCGGGGTGCCGGCCGGAGGGGCCGCACATTGTGGTGGCGACGCAGGTTGTGGAGCAGTCGCTGGACATCGATTTTGATCTGCTGGTGACGGACTTGTGTCCGGTCGACCTGCTGTTGCAGCGGCTCGGTCGTGTGCACCGCCACCCCCGGGGAGGTGAGGAGCAGCGGGGCCGGCCGCCGGGATTACGCACGGCCCGGTGTCTGGTGACCGGGGTCGAGTGGAGTGCGTCTCCGCCTGTGCCGGTCAAGGGATCGTGCAACGTCTACGGTGAGCATGCTCTTTTGCGTTCCCTCGCGGTTCTGGAGCCCTTCCTCGCTGGTAGCGGCGAGATGACGGAGTCGGCTGGCCCGTCGGGGAGTGGCAAGCGGGGCAAGGCTGTGCGGTTGCCGGAGGACATCAGTGCTTTGGTGCAGTCGGCGTATGGGCCCGAGGAGGTCGGTCCCGGGGCGTGGCAGGAGGCGATGGACCGTGCTGCCGATGCCCACAGGCTGGCCCAGGCGCAGCAGATGGAGAGGGCGGAGGTCTTTCAGCTGGGGGAGGTGGCCAAGCCGGGGCGTTCGCTGGTGGGCTGGGTGGAGGCGGGGGTGGGTGATGCGGATGACACCAGGAAGGGCCGGGCGCAGGTGCGCGACAGCCGGGAGAGTCTGGAGGTTCTGGTTCTCCAGCAGCGGGCCGACGGCAGTGTGGTGACGGTTCCCTGGCTTGGTGAGGGGCGCGGAGGTCTGGAGCTGCCGACGGATGCGGTGCCGTCTGCGGGGGTGGCGCGTGTTGCGGCGGCGTGCGGTCTGCGGCTGCCCTTCGTCTTCTCCCTGCCGGCGGTGCTTGGGCGTGCCATTGAGGAGTTGGAGGGGAACTGCTTCCGTGCGTGGCAGGCGAAAGAGTGCCCTTGGCTGGCCGGGGAGCTGATCTTGTTGCTGGATGAGGAGTGTCACACCCGGCTGGCAGGCTACGACCTTCGCTATACGCCTGCTGATGGGCTGGAGGTGACCCGTGCCGGATGAAGGACCCGAAGTCGTTTGCGCTGCTTTTGACCTGACGTCGAATGCCTGGGTGCGGGTGCTTGGGGAGGACGGCTTAGAGGAGGAGCTGTCGCTCCGGGAAGTCTTCGCGCAGGCGGAGGGGCTGCGCTGTGTGGTGGGTGATCTTCCGACGCAGGACTTTGCGCTGGTACGGCTGCTGCTGGCCATCCTCCACGACGCCCTCGATGGCCCGGCGGACGCGGAGGATTGGCGCCAACTGTGGGAAGACAAGGATTCCTTCGGCCCTGTGGCCAGTTATCTGGACAAGCACCGTGGCAGCTTCGATCTGCTGCACCCTTCCGCCCCGTTCTTCCAGGCCGCCGGGCTGCGGGCCGTGTCCGGGGAGGTGTCCTCGCTCGATCGCGTCGTTGCGGACGTGCCCAACGGCGACCGCTTCTTCACGATGCGGGCCGCCGGCGCCTCGCGGCTGGGATTCGCGGAGGCGGCGCGCTGGCTGGTGCATGTCCACGCCTTCGACTCCTCCGGTATCAAGACTGGCGCGGAGGGAGACCCCAGAGTGAAAGGAGGCCGCGGGTACCCGCAGGGCGTCGCCTGGGCGGGGAACCTCGGCGGAGTGCTGGTCGAGGGCAGCACGCTCAGGGAGACCCTCCTGCTCAACCTGGTCGCAGCCGACACCGGCAACCTTCGCATCGCCAGTCAGGACAGGCCTGCCTGGCGCGGCGCCCGGCTGGGGCCCGCAGAGACCGGTGAACTGGAGCTGGCCCGCCGGCCGTTCGGGCCCCGCGATCTGTATACGTGGCAATCCCGGCGTGTGCGTCTGCACCACGATGCTGAGGGCGTGTACGGGGTGGTGCTCTCTTACGGAGACCGGCTGCACGCACGCAACAAGCACCGGCATGAGCCCATGACCGCGTGGCGGCGAAGCCCGGTCCAGGAGAAGAAGCTGGGCCTGCCGGAGGTCTACCTCCCGAGGGAGCATGACCCGGCACGCAGTGCCTGGCGGGGTCTCGGCGCGCTCGTCGCCGGTAGAACGCCGGGGGCAGAGCAGCGGCAGGAGGCGGCGCAGTACGTGCGCCCCCGCATCCTCGACTGGATCGCCCGCCTGGTCGAAGAGGAGTGCCTGCCGCCCGCTTTCCTCATTCGCGCCCGGCTGACGGGCGCGATCTACGGCACGCAGCAGTCGGTCATCGACGAGGTGGTGGACGACAGCGTCACGATGCCCGTCGTGCTGCTGCACGCGGCCGATCCCCGCCTTGGACAGACGGCCGTCGACGCCGTCGAGGACGCGGACAAGGCGGTCAAGGCGCTGGGAGAGCTGGCCGAAACCCTCGCCCAGGCTGCGGGGAAGGACCCTGAGCCCCACCGGGCGGGCGCCCGTGACCGCGGCTACGCCGAACTGGATGCGCCATTCCGCCGCTGGCTGAGGGACTTCACCCCGGACAGCGATCCGGTGGAGCGTCGGCGCACATGGCAGCGCAGCGCCCACCGTGCGATCAGCCGCCTTGGCACGCAGATGGTGGCCGACGCAGGTGAGGGGGCCTGGCAAGGACGCGTGATCGACACCAAGCGTGGCGAGATGTGGCTCAGCAGCGCCAGTGCCGAGCTGTGGTTTCGCAGAAATCTGCGTGAGGTGCTTCCCCTGTCCGCCGATGAGCCGGCTGCGGTCCAAAGCCCCCGCCTGGCGCCGTCCGAAACCGTTGCGGAGAGCGTATGAGCACCGTTGCAAGGGGCCAGAAGCCGAGCAAGCCCCGGAAACCTCAACGGCAGGTCCCACTCCAGCGGGCCGGCACCGTCGTCGACACATACGTCACCGACCTTCAGAGAGGTTTCCTCGCCGACAGGGCGAGCGCCGTGGCGCTGCTCGCGCAGTTACGCCGCGGCGCGGGCAAGACCCCTGACCAGGTGCCCGAGCTGTGGGGCCTGACGGGCACAGAGGCCCTGTACGCACAAGGGCCGATGGAGGAGGGGCAAGCCGCCCAGGCCGAGACAGCGGTGCACCTCGCGGTCACGCTCTACGCGCTGCACCAGCAATCGCAACGCTCCCGCCGAATGCACGTCCCCGGCATCGAAATCGGTGCCGCCGTACGCCAGCTGATGCCGCCCACCGGGATCGATGAAGCGGTGCGCAAACGCTTCGTGAGGGTCGGCACAGCAGCCACCCCGGGGCTGCTCGCCGTCCGTCTGCGAGAGGTCGTCACCTTGCTGCGGCGCGAGGAGATCCCCTTGGACTATGCCTTGCTCGCCGACCGGCTCTACCAGGCCCAGCAACCGGGGGGAATGCGCCAGGTACGACAGATCTGGGGCCGCAGCTTCCACGCCTACCGCTTCCGCCAACCGGATGACGTCGGCAAGAACACCCCTCCAGACACGCAACCGGTCCAGGACCCGGCATCTGACCAATCTTCCGCATGACGCACCGTCCGCCCCGACGTGCGCCCCATCGCCCCTGTTACCGAGCACCTCTTGACCCGAAGGACATCTGGTGAGCCGTACGATCCTCGAACTCCACCTGTTGCAGACCGTGCCGCCCAGCAATCTCAACCGTGACGACACCGGGGCCCCCAAGAGCGCCATCTACGGAGGAGTGCCGCGAGCCCGGGTCTCCAGCCAATCGTGGAAACGCGCCACCCGACTGGCCTTCGACCAGCTGCTCGACCCCTCCGAACTGGGCACCCGCACCAAGCGGGTCGCGGAGTTCGTCGGCTACCGGATCCGTCAGCTGGATTCGTCCATCGAAGAGGCGGAGTCCCTGCGGCTGGCCGCCGAGACGGTTCGTGCGGCCACCGGGGTCAAGGTCGAGCCCCCCAAGCGCAAGGCGACCAGCGCGCAGGAGGGCAGGGAGAAGGACCCGGCGCCGGAGTCGTCGTACCTGCTCTTCCTCAGCGCGGGGCAGCGCGACGGGCTCGCCCGGCTGGCCGTCGAAGCCCGCGCCGACAGCACAGCGTTCTTCAAGGCCAAAGAGAACAAGGCCCGCGCCAAGGAGATCGCCAATACCCGCCACTCCGTGGACATAGCTCTCTTCGGCCGGATGGTCGCCGACAGCGCCGACATCAACGTGGACGCCGCAGCGCAGGTCGCACACGCCATCAGCGTGCACCGTGTGGAGAACGAGTCCGACTACTACACGGCGGTCGATGACCGTAAGAGCCGCAGGGAAGGAGACCTGGAGGAGAGTGGGGAGGAGGACCGGGGTGCGGGAATGATCGGCACTGTGGAGTTCAACTCCGCCACGCTCTACCGGTTCGCCGCACTGGACGCCGACGCGCTGGCCCGCAACCTCGGCACCGGCCTGCGTGAAGACGAGCCCCCCACGGGCCCGGTGCGCCGCGCGGTGGAAGCGTTCGTAGAGGGCTTCATCACCTCCTTGCCCACCGGCAAGCTCAACACCTTCGGCAACCACACCCTCCCCGACGCCGTCCTGGTCAAGCTGCGCAGCTCGCGCCCCATCAGCTTCGTCAGCGCTTTCGAGGAGCCCACCCAGGAGGAGACCGGTACGGGCAACATGCGGCAGGCGTGCGAGAAGCTCGCCGCCTACGTCCCTGAGATCGAACGAGCCTACGGAGTGGAGGACGACGCGCAGACGTGGGTGCTGCGCGTGGGAAAGAACACCGAGGCGCTGGAGGGCCTGGGCACCTCAGTCTCCCTCCCGGAACTGGTCTCCGCCGCCGGAGAGGCGGTAGCCGCCCGCCAGCAGCCCGAAGCGGGCCAGGAGCCAGAAGCATGAGCGTGCTGGTCCTGCAACTGGCCGGCCCTCTGCAGTCCTGGGGAGCCGCCGCACGCTTCGCCCGCCGCACGACCGAGGCCGCGCCCACCAAGAGCGGTGTGATCGGACTGCTGGCCGCGGCGCAGGGGCGTGAGCGCACCCAGGATCTGACTGATCTGGCCCGGCTGCGATTCGCGGTACGCGTCGACCAGCCCGGCACGCGTATCCGGGACTACCAAACGGCTCATCACTTCGATACCGGCAAGTCCATGCCGGTATCGGAGCGCTTCTACCTGGCGGACGCGGTCTTCGTTGCCGCCGTCGAAGGCGAGGACACCACCATCGAGGGGCTTCACCAGGCACTGCGGACACCTGTCTTCCTGCCTTACCTGGGCCGCCGTTCCTGCCCGCCCTCGCGCCCCGTGGAACTCGGCGTCCGTACCGGTCGCGGCCTGGAGGACGTGCTGAGCACCGAACCGTGGCAAGCCTCCCCCTGGCGGCAGCGGCGGCACCGTGAGCAGACGGTGGAGCTGGAAGCCTTCATCGAGACCCAAGGCGGGCTCGGCGACCGCCTCCGGGACCAGCCGCTCAGTTTCGACCCGGCCCACCGCCAGTACGCGCACCGCGGTGTCAAAAGCTATTCCGTGCCGCTTGCGACCCCGTGCCGCCGGCGCCGCGGCCCTCAAGTGCCCGACCACGACCCGACCACAGTGCTAGGGGGAGACGCATGTACCTGACCCGCTTCCGCCTCAACACCGCACGCGCCGGGGCCCGTCGACTGCTCTCCTCGCCCCAGATGCTGCACGCCGGGGTGATGTCTTCCTTCGCACAGCTCCTCCCGCCACCCGGGGAAGCGGCCAAGAGCGGCCCACGCGTGCTGTGGCGGGTGGACCGCAGCGCCAAAGCCGCAGTGCACCTGCACATCGTCAGCCACACCAAGCCCGACCTCACACACCTCGTCGAGCAGGCCGGCTGGCCCACAACCCCCGACGGCTGGCAAAGCTACGAGTACGCACCCTTCCTCTCCCGCCTGAAGGCCGGGGACACGTGGGCCTTCCGCCTCACCGCCAACCCGGTCCACCACATCCGCCGCAAAAACGGCGAGCCGATCAAGCGCACCGCGCACATCACTCCCCGCCACCAGATCGGCTGGCTGCTCAAACGCCAGCAAGCCGCCGGCTTCGAAGTGCTGGAGAAACCAGCGGCGCAACGGCTGCTGCCCGAGAGCGACGAGTGGCAGATCATGGTCCACGACCGCCGCAATCTCAACTTCGGCAAGACCGGCGAACAACCTCGAGGCTCCCAGTCGCGCAACCGCGTCTCACTGGTCACCGCCACCTTCGACGGCCGGCTGCGGATCACCGACCCGGAGGCGCTGCGTCACGCCCTGACCGCAGGCATCGGCAAGGCCAAGGCGTACGGATGCGGACTGATGACACTCTCCCCGGCGGAGTAAGCCATGCCCACCGTCGGCAAGCGCCGCGCCTCCACCCCTCGTGAGCTGACACGGGCCGCGGACCGCATGTCTTTCCTCTATCTGGAGCGGTGCACCGTCCACCGCGACGCCAACGCCATCACCGCCGAGGACGCAGAGGGCATCACCCACATTCCCTCGGCGACCATTGGCACCCTGCTGCTTGGCCCCGGTACACGCGTCACCCACCAGGCGATGAGCGTGCTGGGGGAAAGCGGCGCCGGCGTGGTGTGGGTGGGGGAGAGCGGCGTCCGTTTCTACGCGGGAGGCCGCTCCCTCACCCGCTCCTCGGCGCTTGTCGAGGCGCAGGCCACGAAGTGGGCCAGCCGCCGCTCCCGGCTGGAGGTGGCACGCGCCATGTACGCCATGCGCTTCCCCAGCGAAGACCCTTCCGGATGCAACCGCCGCGAACTTCTCGGCCGGGAAGGCACACGGGTCAAGGACTTCTACCGCAGGGAAGCAACCCGCGTCGGTATTCCATGGAATGGCCGTCACTACACTCCCGGCGCGTTCGAATCCGGTGACGCTGCCAATCAGGCCGTCACCGCCGCAGCGCAGTGCACCTACGGCATCGCCCAGGCCGTCGTCGCCGCCTTGGGCTGCGCACCCGGCCTGGGCTTCGTCCACTCCGGCCACGAACTCGCATTCGTCCTCGACATCGCCGACCTCTACAAGACCGAGATCGGCATCCCCGTCGCCTTCGAAGTGGCCGCCGAAAGCGAGGAAGAGGTCGGACCCCGCACACGCCGCGCGTTGAGAGACCGCGTCCACGAGGCCGGCCTCCTCGAACGCTGTGTCTCCGACATCAAACACCTGCTCATGGACCCCACCGCGAATTCAGCGGAAGCCGCTGACCCATACGAAGACCGGGTCACCCTCCAGACCGATAGCGGCGAGGTTGAATCCGGCCGCAACTACTCCGACGGAATCATCTGGTGACCGTCATTGTCCTCACCACCTGCCCGGTCGGTCTGCGAGGCTTCCTGACCCGCTGGCTTCTGGAGATCGCCCCCGGTGTTTTCCTCGGCAGCCCCTCCGCCCGGATCCGAGAAGCCCTGTGGACAGAGGTCCAGCACTACGCCGGCACCGGACGGGCACTGCTCGCCTACACCACCAACAACGAACAGGGATTCACCTTCCGTACCCATGACCACAAGTGGCAACCGACCGACCACGAGGGCCTCACCCTCATCCGCCGCCCGAAGCAGCCGGGCTCCGCGGCACCAACTCCGGCGAGGCCGCCCGAACGCGGCTGGAGCAAAGCCTCGAAACGACGGCGGTTCGGAAACCGTTAGCACTGATAAATTCAGGAAGTGCACCAAATGTCGCGTTCGGAGAAAGTGGTAAAACACGGCTTCTCGGCGCGCTGAACACGCTGGTCAACGAGAGTGCTCCCCGCGCCCGCGGGGATGGTCCCACCTCGCGATCCCGGCCGTTCCCCCCCCCCGCCCCGTGCTCCCCGCGCCCGCGGGGATGGTCCCGCGGCGTGCCGCGCGGGCGCCAGCTTCGCGCGGTGCTCCCCGCGCCCGCGGGGATGGTCCCTGCTGGAAAGCAACCGTGGCGACGTGGACGTGGTGCTCCCCGCGCCCGCGGGGATGGTCCCGGTCACCGTGACGGGAACGCGAACGGAACCGTGTGCTCCCCGCGCCCGCGGGGATGGTCCCCGTCGTGCGGCCAGATGCCGCACGCGGGCCTTGTGCTCCCCGCGCCCGCGGGGATGGTCCCGGTCACCGTGACGGGAACGCGAACGGAACCGTGTGCTCCCCGCGCCCGCGGGGATGGTCCCCGTCGTGCGGCCAGATGCCGCACGCGGGCCTTGTGCTCCCCGCGCCCGCGGGGATGGTCCCGCCGTGGTGTTGGGGCGGGTGCGGCTGCTCCAGTGCTCCCCGCGCCCGCGGGGATGGTCCCTTGAGACAGGCCACCACCGCCGCCGCCTTTTTGTGCTCCCCGCGCCCGCGGGGATGGTCCCGACGCCCCCGAGATCACCTTTGAAGTCCAGCGGTGCTCCCCGCGCCCGCGGGGATGGTCCCGGAGGTTGGCGGGGACCACGTCGCCGATCTCTGTGCTCCCCGCGCCCGCGGGGATGGTCCACATTCGTGAGAACGCTCAAGTTTCCGTATTGGGTGCTCCCCGCGCCCGCGGGGATGGTCCCTGGCCGCGCAGGTTGTTGGACCTGGGGGCTCGGTGCTCCCCGCGCCCGCGGGGATGGTCCCTCGTCCCAGTCCCCGCCGAAGAGGCGGACTCCGTGCTCCCCGCGCCCGCGGGGATGGTCCCGCTGCGCTTCCTCCTCAGCACGGGGAACGTCCGTGCTCCCCGCGCCCGCGGGGATGGTCCCCGGCTGCTGGCGCAGCGCACGTCACCGGAGGAGTGCTCCCCGCGCCCGCGGGGATGGTCCCGGTTACCTGATTTCTGCTTCTACCTCAGTCAGGTGCTCCCCGCGCCCGCGGGGATGGTCTCGCCGCGTCCAAGAGCGGATTGCCCAGCTCGCGGTGCTCCCCGCGCCCGCGGGGATGGTCCCGCCACGATCATTGACGGCGTCGCCGAGAAGAAGTGCTCCCCGCGCCCGCGGGGATGGTCCCGTCCTGCCCATGGCGGACTGGGACTTCGAGATGTGCTCCCCGCGCCCGCGGGGATGGTCCCAAGACGCCTCACAGCGGCTACCGGAGCAGCCGGTGCTCCCCGCGCCCGCGGGGATGGTCCCGCCCCGCTTCAGCGCGTTGAACGCCGGTTTGAGTGCTCCCCGCGCCCGCGGGGATGGTCCCTCGACCTCGAACTCGACCTCGGGCTCGACCTCGTGCTCCCCGCGCCCGCGGGGATGGTCCCTACGACCGGGCCGTTCTCGCCAGCGCGGTGGTGTGCTCCCCGCGCCCGCGGGGATGGTCCCGGGCCCGCCCCCGCGCATGACACCGGGCTCCGGTGCTCCCCGCGCCCGCGGGGATGGTCCCACCTCGCGGGACGCTGAGAAGCTCCAGGTCATGTGCTCCCCGCGCCCGCGGGGATGGTCCCGGGCCCGCCCCCGCGCATGACACCGGGCTCCGGTGCTCCCCGCGCCCGCGGGGATGGTCCCACCTCGCGGGACGCTGAGAAGCTCCAGGTCATGTGCTCCCCGCGCCCGCGGGGATGGTCCCAGCAGCTCGCCCCAGCCCCCTTGCGGGCCGTCGTGCTCCCCGCGCCCGCGGGGATGGTCCCGGTCGGCTGATGGCGCTTTCGGCGCGCTCGCGGTGCTCCCCGCGCCCGCGGGGATGGTCCCGACTACCGCTCCCGACGCGGCGAAGGGCCGGAGTGCTCCCCGCGCCCGCGGGGATGGTCCCGACGGAAAGCACAACAAGAAAAGGTCTGGAGTGTGCTCCCCGCGCCCGCGGGGATGGTCCCGTCGCAAAACCGCAGGTCGCTCCCGACTCCGGGTGCTCCCCGCGCCCGCGGGGATGGTCCCAGGGACTGTCCTGGCCCCGGATCGCCACCGAGGTGCTCCCCGCGCCCGCGGGGATGGTCCCAACAGCGAGCGCGCGATCGACGACGTACGCAAGTGCTCCCCGCGCCCGCGGGGATGGTCCCGAGCGCGCGCCAGCCGTCGAGCTTGGGCTCCAGTGCTCCCCGTGCCCGCGGGGATGGTCCCTGCTAGGGCGGGGAGGGACCAGACCCAGATCCCTCCCCGCCCTGGACCGCCGGGGTGGTCGAGGATCGCAACTTGGTACTGGGGATGCTCTACCTCAAGGCCGCCATGTGGCGGTCGCCCTCCGGGGCGACCGAGGGCTCGCAACATGCGCAGCGCGTGTGCGAGGCGTTTCTCGCCGACGGGTCGTCATTACCTGGAGGGCTCGCCGCGAGGGGGCGCGCTGGAGTGCTCGACGGTGTCCCGCGTCGTCGTCAGCCGTAGTTGTATTGGCTTGGAGAGTTGTTCGCACGGCTGATCGGGCGGGGGCGAGAGGACGGGGGAAGACTCCGCGTTCGCTGTGCACTGGCGGTCTACCGGTGTCGCCAGTGGGCGAGGTTGGCGTCGGAGACGTGTCTGCCCTCGGCACGGAGTTGGTTGACGGCCTCCTGGACATACACCGAATTCCATAGAACACAGGCATTCAGGACGAGTCCGAGTGCCGACAGCTGATCCTCCTGCCCCTCCTTGTACTTCTGCCGTAGTTCGCCCTTCTGTCCGTAGAAGATGCGGCGGGCGAGTTCGTGGCGGGACTCCTGCCGGTTGAGCTGGGTGTTGATCTTCCGGCGGAAGAGTTCGCTGTGGTAGTAACGGGCGAGGAAGGCGGAGCGGTCCACGCGGCCGATCTGCATGACCGCGCGGCCCAGCGGGCTGGGGCGGCCTTGGCCTGCGAAGACGGGCAGGATCTGGGAGGCGCGGACGGTGCCCTCGCGCAAGGAGCCCGCCAGACGCAGCAGGTCGTCCCAGTTCTCGGTGATGGTCCGCAGCCGGATGCGACCGGTGGTCAGCGGGTTCAGCGGGCAGTAGTCGGCCGCCGGGTCGGCGCGGTGGAGCAGGGTGTGCCCGGCGTCGGCGAAGCGTGGGGAGAACTGGTAGCCGAGGAGCCGGAACACGCCGAAGATCATTTCAGAGGCGCCTGCGGTGTCCGTAGCGATCTCGGTGGGGTTCAGCGAGGTGGGCTGGTCGAGGATGCCGTCGAGCAGGTAGAGGCTGTCGCGGCGGGTGCCGGGGATGACGATGTGGTTGAAGCCGCTGTACTGGTCGGACATGTAGTTGTAGAGCGTGATGCTGCGGGCGGCGAAGTACTTCGGGTTGGGGCCGGAGTTGAGGGCCCGCAACGGGGTGGCGAAGCGCAGGCCGTCGGCGGAGGCGAGTCGCCGCCTCCCCAGTGCCCGACAATCGGCAAGGTGGCCTGGTAGTCGACCAGGACCGCGTTGGCGAGGCGGAGGGTCTCGGCGCGCAGGTAGTTCTGCTCGACCCAGAACAGTTGGTCGCGGGAGTGGCCGGGCTCGTCCTCGGAGTCCATCGCCTGGATCCCGATATTGCATGCCTCGGCCACAAGAGTCGCCGCCGGCGAGGTGACGAGATGTTCGGCGCGGCTGCTGGCTTCGGAGGCGTGGTGGAAGCGGTTCAGGAATCCGGTCCAGGCGTGGACTTCGAAGAGGAGCTCCGGGAGGTCGACGGTGGGGATGCGGGCGGCGACCACTTCGCGCAGCTCTGTGAGGCTGGCCGGTTCGGTGAGCTTGTCCAGGCCGGTAAGGACGAGGTGGTCGCGCAGTTTGCCGTTCT
The DNA here is from genome assembly GCF_035917675.1 of Streptomyces sp. NBC_01775. Lineage (NCBI taxonomy): Bacteria > Bacillati > Actinomycetota > Actinomycetes > Kitasatosporales > Streptomycetaceae > Streptomyces > Streptomyces sp. NBC_01775. The sequence goes on from NZ_CP109105.1 coordinate 208,850, forward strand.
CGGTGCGTTGCTCGATGCGGACGTGCGGGTTGTCGCCGAGCCCGGTGGCCAGGCGCTGGTAGTCGTCGTCGAGTTCGCGGCACCAGCGGTCCAGATCGACCCCGGGCTTTGCGGATAGGCCGAGGCTGCGGCAGACCCGGGTGCGGGCGTTTTCCCAGGCGGCGTCCTGGAGCAGGGCTTTGCGGGGGTCGTCCCACTTGTCCAGGCCGGGTACGAACACGTCGTGCGGCGAAGCGCCCCGCGCAGGGCTTCGGCGGTGCCGACGATCCAGGCGTGCTTGTCGACGCCACCGGCGTGCTCGCCCTCGGTGGGGAACACCCGGGTCTGCCAGGTGGGGCCGAGGTGCTTGATGGGGACGGAGGGGAACAGCTCACTCTGGCGGCTCTTGGCCAGGATCCGCTCCAGCTTCGGCAGGAACGCCAACGCCTCCATCAGAGGACCGGCCTCTTCGACGCTCTCCAGGCCGAGGTGCTTGGCCAGACGCCGCAGCGGCTGGTTGATGGTGCGGTAGCGGGCGGTCAGCTCGGCGGCGATGGTCTCGGCCTCGGACCGGGCCAGTTCGCCGACGGTGCGGGCGGCCAGGTGCATGGCGGTGATGTCGAGTAGGTCGAAGCCACCGCGGACGTCGCCCTCGGGGTCGGCGGTGCGTGGCTGAGGATGATCCACGCCTCGCGCAGCATCAGCGCGGCGGCGTCCAGGTCGCCCAGGGTGCGCATGCGCTGCTTGGCGGCCAGGTTCGCCGAGGTGCGGGCCAGGTCGGAGATCAGCATGTCGAAGACCTCGATCGCCTCGTCTGCGGCGCGGGTGCGCATCGCGGCGGCGAACGCCACCAGGGTGGCCACCCTGCGCGGTTCGGTGAGGTCGGCGACCGCGCGGGCGCGCACCGAGGAGGCGTAGCGGGACAGGGCGCCCAGGCGGCCCGCGGGGATGGCGGCCAAGTGCCAGCTGGAGGCGCCGAGCTTGTTGAGCTCGATGAACCGGTCGATGGCCTTGCCCGCACCGGGGCCGGTGATGTCACGCGGGGAGCGGCGCAGCCGGTCCAGCTTGGAGGTACGGCGGCTGTCCTCGACCGGCAGCAAAGCCGTCAGGGCGGCACGCTGCTCGGCGGTTGGCTTTGGCAGCCAGGGTGCGCCAGGTCTTGCGGTTGGTGTGCTCGCGGATGGTGGTGACCATGCGTTCGAGGACGGTGGCGCCGGGCAGCAGCACCTTGTTCTCCACGAGGTGCAGCGTGGCGAGGTCGAACAGGGCGATGGGGCGCTCGTTGCCTGACCAGCAGCGGTCCCACAGCCAGCGGGCCAGCTTCCACCAGGCATCGCCCTTGAGGTCCCGGTATCCGTAGGCGTCCTTGATGGCGTTCTGGTGGTCCCAGCGGGTGCGCTCGGCGCCGTACCCGGCCAGCACGGAGGCCGGGTGGCCGAGCTGGTCGGCGACGTACTCCACAGCCTCGGCGGGCGCGTCCTCGGGGTTGTCCAGGAAGGTGCCCGAGAACCGCACGGTGCCGAGCTGGACGGCGTAGCCGAGCTGCGACCTCGCGCCCGGCAGGCCATCGCCCGCCGTCTCGCGACGCGGTCGAGGAGGAAGTAGCCGGCCAGCTGTCCGTCGTCCGGTACGGCGTTGAACGTGCCGTAGTTGCGGCGCTGTTCATCGGTCAGGAACGCCACCGTCCGCCCCTCCACATCGCTTCTCCTGTGTGACGGCGCTCACCTTAAGTCACATGATCAGCAGAGGTGGAACCCGGGTCAGCACGGTGATGACTGCGGCGCGGAGGACAGGGTCGGCGGCGATGGGGAGCAGCCCGCGGCGTGCTACGGCGGCTGATGGCGTGCTGGGGGCACGCGCGAGCGCGTACGCTCCCTGCGTGATCGATGGGGAGAGCGGGCAGGTCCTTGACGGGCGCTTCGAGCTGGTGGAGCGGCTAGGCAGCGGTGGGATGGGCACGGTGTGGCGGGCGCGGGACATCGCGCTGCACCGGGAGGTTGCGGTCAAGCAGGTCCGCCCGCTTGCTCCGGAACTGGTCCCCAAGGGCTCCGACGCCTCGCGGGTGCTGCGCGAACGCGTACTGAGCGAGGCCCGTGCACTGGCTCGGCTCAGCCACCCCCACGTAGTGACGATCTATCACGTCATCGACGACGGCGACGGTTCCTACCCCTTGCTCGTGATGGAGCTGGTGCCAGGCAGCAGCCTGGCGGAGCTGCTGAACGAGGGAACGCTCCTGACGCCTCAAGAAGCCGCCCGGGTCGGCCGCCAGGTGCTGGCCGCGTTACGGACCGCGCACGCTGCCGGCATCCGTCACCGCGACGTGAAGCCCGCCAACGTGATGCTGCGCCCGGACGGCGACGCGGTACTCACCGACTTCGGAATCGCCGCACTCCAGCGAACCGGCTCAACGGACTCCGCCGTCGGGTCCGCGCCGCTGACCGCGACCGGAGAACTCATCGGCACGCCCGACTACCTCGCCCCCGAACGCATCCGGGGCACGAACGACGACCCCGCCTCGGATCTGTGGTCGCTGGGCATGACGCTGTACGTCTGCGTCGAGGGCCACAACCCGCTGCGCCGGCAGACCTCACTGGCCACAATGGCGGCCGTCCTCGACGGCGCGGTGCCGCCGCCCGTCCGGGCCGGGGCTCTGGCGCCCGTGCTGACGGAACTCCTCGTAACAGACTCGGCGGCGAGGCCCTCTGCCGAGCGGCTCGACGCCATGCTGGCCGCGGCGGAAAGCGGCAAGGGCACGACGGCCAAGCTCCCCGAGGCGTTTCAGACCACCCAGACCGCCCGGGTCCCGGCTCGGGAACCGGGCCCTATGCCACCGCCCGCCGCCCCGTCTCGCCGTAGGCGTTCATGGCTGATCGCCGGAGCGACGATGGTGGCCACCGTGCTGGTCGCGGTCACGGCATACACCCTGGGGAATTCCTCCGGCGACGGCAACAAGGCATCGGGCGGGGCCAGCAGCCCGGGCCAGCAGGAGAACAAACTCCAGCTCGTGAAGCCCGGAACACTCAGGGTCGCCACATACTCCACGGGTGCGCTCGATTCCAAAGACGCAAGCGGCGATGTGTCCAGTCTCGACGTTGATCTGGCCAAAGCGCTCGGCGAGCAACTCGGCCTGAAGGTGGAGATTGTCGACACAGAAGGCTACGAGGGGCTCAGCGGCCTGAGGGAAAGGAGTTACGACCTGGTCATGCCGACGGACGTCCCGACGAGCGTGGACGACCACGGCTACGACACGGAGGCACGAGAGGGCGTCGACTTGGTCCACTACTTTGACTCCGGATACACGGTCTACACCACGTGGGCGACGGCCCACGACATCCACTCGTGGGCCGATCTCTGCGGCATGCGTGTCGCCACGCGCTACAACGACGAAGCGGCCGAGAAAGCCATCCGGGCGGCGTCCTACAAGGAGTGCGGCCCGAAACCGATCAAGCAGACGTCCGAGGACGGCCTTAAACTCGACGACGTGGATTGGCTCCGTAAGCGCTCCATAGACGCGGTGGTCACCGACCTTGATTACGCCGTCTACAGGGCAAAGAACACCGATGGCGACTTCCACCTGCCGGACGGCGACCTGACCGACGGCGCCCCCATCGGCATCGCTGTGAACAAGTCCAACACCGCGCTGCGCGACGCCACCCGGAAGGCCCTCAACGCGCTCATCAACAGCGGCGAATACGGCAAGATTCTTTCCGACTGGGGCCTTGAGCACGGCGCCGTCACCACCGCCCAGATCATCCGAGGCTGACCCCGGCCCTCACCCGCGGCACCCTGCCCCGATACTCAGGCACCCGGGAGCATCATCGGCCCTGCCCAGCTACCCCCGGCGGCAGCCAAGCCGAGTCCACGGCCATTGCGGATCGCCCGCCAAGAGACGTTGTACTTGCGCCCACGCGCGCCGCATCTTCATGCTCCGCAGCGATTCGGCCAGCATACGTGCGGTACGCCTTGCGCCCGGCCCGGGTGCCGCCGTCAGCGGCGAGGGCAACACACTGCTTCAGCGCGGCTTGGTGGAGCACGAGCGGAGCGGTAACGCGCACCGAGTAGCCCTGCCCGCGGCGGATCGTCCGGCCGCTGCGCAGTGACTCCCGGATATCGGAGACCTTGGTGGCCTTGAGGTGCTCGGCGAGCAGGCCGGGCATGTCGATAGCGTGCAGCGACTCGTGATGGCGATTCTTGAAAACGACCACGTGTGCTCTTCACTCCTGTAGGAGGCCAGGACGTTACTTACGGCTGCCTGGAGTCGCGATGCTGGAGGTTTTCCATCGGTGGCGCTGTGGGGCCGGTGATAGTTGTAGTGGATGTTCCAGGCTCCGAGGGCCTCGGGGCGCTGGTCCTCTGAGGTCCAAGTGCGGGCGTAGAGGAAATCCTCGGAGATGATCCGGTTGTAGCGCTCTACTTTGCCGTTGTGGCGAGGCGTGTATGGGGTGATGCGCTGATGCCGAGACCCAAGCAGTGCGCGGGCGAAGGCCCCAGCGCGGTAGCACGCCCCGTTGTCCGTGATGATCCGCTCGATGTGGGCAATGCCGTGCGCGGCGAACCAGGCACGGGCTCGGTGCACGAACGCGATCGCCGTGACGGCCTTCTCGTCTGAGAGTGCTTCGGTGTAGGCAAGGCGGGAGTAGCCGTCGATCGCGGAGTGCAGGTAGACGTAGCCTCCGCGCTGGGTCTTTCGCTTCGAGCGTTCGGCGAACTTGGCTCCGTCAGATCCGCGGCCGTGTGCACGCCACCCTCCGCCGTCGGGGATGCGCCCGACCTTCTTCACGTCGATGTGGACCATGTGCCCGGGACGCAACGCGCGATGATCTTGCGCGGTTCGCGGTTGGTTTCACCGTTGGGGTCGATGAAGCGACGATGATTGAGGCCGAGTGCCGCGAGGTGACGAGTTACAGTGCGCCGGCCGATCTGGATTCCGTCTGCTTCGAGCTCAAAGGCGATCCGCGAGGCCGACCATTTATGGGTACGACGCATCTCTTCGATCCGGGTGACAACCGTCGGGTCCGTCGCCGCGGGTTGGTGCTGGGGCGTGGAGGTTCGGTCGACCAGCCCGAGTTCACCGTAGCGCCGGTACCGGTTTATCCACTTTGACGCGGTCGCGCGGGAGATCCCCATCTCTGCCGCGACATGGGCGATCGGCTGGGTCTGGCAACGAGCGATAAGCCGACGTCGGCCCTCTGGCGTCAGTGGCGCGTTCTTATGCATCGCGCGTCCCGTCTTCCGCTGATGCGTATGTCTTGATTCGGGCTGTGTGGCCTGGGATGTGGGTGGTGGCGCGGAGTGCGATCAGGTCCTGCCAGGGCATGTGCTGTTCGGGAAGGGGGGCGCCGGCACGGTCGAAGAGACGCAGGAGCACGGGACTGTCAGCCGCCTGGTCGGGGACGACGCCGAGTGCCTCGCGGAGCGCGTGGGCATGGTCGCGGACCATCGCAACGCGTTGCCGATGAGTGGTGGAAGCGATGAGCTCGGCGATCACGCCCTGGTCCATTGCGTCCTGAATGTCGACGATGGCATGGCGTCCGCGGTGGATGTCGCGGGCCGCTTCGGTGAGGAGTGGGTCGCTGAGCGCGATATGGCTCAACGTCCAGTCGATGTCCTCGCGCGCTGATGCTGCGTAGCCTGCTGTGTCCGGAATTGACTCGGCGAGCCTGAGGAGGTTTCGGTAGGCGGCCTCGAGTTCAGTGGTGTCCATGGGCCCTCCAAGGTGTGGGGTGATCCGGGCTACTTGCTGAGCACTGCGGCGGTGTCGCGGTTGGTGCGGGAGAGTGCGGCGAGCACGAGCAGGCACAAGAGGGCGACGACTCCGGCGAACCAGGTCATGGCCGTGGCGAGGTCGAAGATGGTGGCCAGGACGCCGACACCGAGCACGGGTAGTCCTACGCCGGTGTAGACGATGACGTAGAAGCTGGAGAGCACCTCGGCGTGCCGGGTGGAAGGGGCATTGTTGTTCACGGTGGTGAGGCCGCCGAGGAACACCAGCCCGTGGCCGGCCCCGGCGAGGACGGCGGCGGCCAGCAGCAGTTCGAGCGAGGGTGTGTTCCCGACCATCACGAGCAGCCCCAGTCCCGCTGCCAGGATTGGCAGTCCAGCGAGCTGAAGATGGCGCGGACGCCGTCCGTAGGTGATGAGTTGGACAGCGACAGAGCTGGCCAGCATGAGCGCTGAGGTACCTCCGCCAAGAAGCAGGTTCGTACTGCCCGTCAGCGTCGCCACGTAGGTCGGAATGAGGGTGAGGAAGAGCCCGATGACCCCGAAGGCGAGGAAGTTGGCGCTTCCGCTGGTCATGAACACTGTTCGCATGGCGGCCGGAATCTGAGGTCGTCGAGGACGCCACTGTGTCGCCTGGCGGGTCGAGGGCATCCGCGTGACCGCGACGGCCGCGGGAATGAGGAGCACGATCTCAACGGCGAACGGCGTCACATCGGGAGCAGTTGCGTACTCGGCGATCAGCCCTCCCAGCACCGGTCCCAGGCCCAGGCCGCCGACTGACGCCACCGTGGTGACCAGCGCGGCCTTGCGGCGGCTGCCGGTGGGTTCGAGTTCGCTGAGCGCAGCTGTCAGAGCTCCGGATGCCGCCCCAACCGAGAGGCCCTGCAAGATACGGGCGGCGAAAAGCCACCCGGTGTTGGTGGCCAGCGCGAACGCGAGTGATCCCACGGCCGCCAACATCAGAGCTGGCAGCAGGACCCGGCGTCGCCCGATCGCATCGGAGAGTGGGCCGGCCACGAGCAGGGATGGGACGAGGGTCGCGACGTAGACGGCGAAGATCAGCGTGACGACGAACGGGGAGAACCCGAACGCCGTTTCGTAGCTGCGATACAGCGGTGTGGGCAGGTTGGTCCCGGTAAGCAGGATCAGCAGCGCGTACGCCGTCGCCCAGAACCTCCACCGGCTCGCCCCGGCGGCCATCCGTGCGCGGGCACCCGATGCTGCTGAGCCCGCAGGCTGAACCACACTCTGAGCGCCGTCGTCGGCCGCCCTGCCACCATGCCTCATGTTCATGGTTGCCGAACATAGCAGATGTTCGTGCACGCTGAACATGTTCGGTAGAGTGGGAGTCATGGCCAGTAGGACTGCAACCAAGCTCGTGCACCCAGCCCCCGGCGAGGTGGAGTTCACGGTCGTCCTGGCAGCACTCAGCGACCCGGTCCGATTGGCCATCGTTGCGCGGCTCGCCCAGGTCGAACCCGAAGGCGAACTGGCCTGTACGACATTCGCGCTGCCCGTCAGCAAGTCAACCCAAAGCGGCCACTTCAAGACCCTCCGCGAAGCGGGAGTGATCTACCAGCGAGACGAAGGCACCAGGCGCCTGAACCGACTCCGGCGTACCGACCTCGACAATCGCTTTCCCGGGCTCCTCGACCTCGCCATCCCGCAAGGACACAACATCATCAAGAGCTGGACATAACCACTACGCAGGCGTCAACAACCTCATGTCCAACAACATCTAGGACCCCGGCGAGCATCGTGACGAACAGTTTGGCCTGCGGGTCGTCGGCCGCGAGATCGAAGCCGGACCATGCGCCGGTGGCGATGTGCAGGTGCAGGCCGCGCCGCTGTAGGGCTTCCCGGATCTGGATGACATCCTTGGTCGAGCGGAACAGCCGCGCGGCGTCCGCGATGCGGATGGTGTCGCCGACCGCTGCTTCATCGAGCAACTGGCGGAATCCGGATCGGTTGATCGCGTAGACGATTCTCGGTCGCCCTGGAGGGCGACCGCCACCCTCCGGGGCGACCGAGGATCGCAACCACACCGGCCCGGCGTAGATGGGCCACAGGATGTTGTGGCGGTCGTCCTCCGCGTCCTCCGGGGCGACTGGGGATCGCAACCTCGCCCTGGTCGACGACGAGGGCCACGACGCGGGGTGGCGGTCGTCCTCCGTAGCCGACGTGGTGGGGTGCGGCGTCGCGGGCAGGCATGAACTTGGCGAGGCCGCGGACGTGCCCGACGGCCTGGTGCGCGTCGTCGGAGACGGTGAGCGCGACGTGTCCCAGGCGGCCCCAGGGTGTGCCGGGTCTGGCCTGGGCCACCCAGTTCCAGGGGATCGTCTTGACAGCGTAGGTAGCGATGATCCGCTCGTACCCGTCGCCGGGCTATCCGGAACCAGACCCCCGGCACACGCCGCCCTAGCAGCAGCGCCTTGCCCTCCCGCCACCGCCGCTCACCGAGCCACGGACCGCCGGAAGATCAGCGGCTCGCAACGATCTGGATACTCAACCCCGTTGATGGAACGATGAGTTGGGATGAAAGGTGGGGGTTTCGTGCAGGAGGACAGGCGGCGGATCCAGACAGCGGTGCTGGGCAGCGCGGACTCGGACGAGCCGCTGATGCTGCCCCTGGAAGCGATCGAGCTGGACGTCTTCCGTCAGATACATGAGCACGACACGTTCTGGTGCGGGCTGCTGCTCGGGGGCTGCGGCGGCCAGCTGACCACCAAGCTCTACACCGATCGGGTCTGTCACTTCGCCCACCATCCCGGCCCGGATGGTCTGCCGCACGAGTGTGGGCGGCGTGCTCGCGGAGTGGCCAGCGCCGACCACCTGTACGTCAAGGCCGCTGCCCGCACGTGGCTCCAGGACCAGGGGGCGCAGGTCCGCTTCGACTTCGCCCGTCCGGACGGGGCGCCGATCGGATCGGTCGTGGACATCGAGTCGCCGCGTGGCGCGCTGCGCGTGCACCTGGACCAGGCGGTGCCGCCCTCGTGGGACGAAGGCCGCGAGCCGGTGCTGGGGGTGTCGGTGCCGGTCGACCGGGACACGCTGGTCGACCGCTGGTATGTGCACCGTATCCGGCTGGAGAGCGAGGGCACCACGCGGCGCGTCCGGCTCGGCACCGAGGCGTTTGCACGGGCCACCGAGTGGTTCGGGCTGGCCGAGTGCGGCCTGTCCGAGCGGGGGCTGACAACACCGGCCGTCGAACGGATCGTCCAGGCCCGCCGAACACCCCCGCCCACAGGACGGCCCGGCAGAGTCGAGAGGGTGCCTCCCCTGCAGGCCCATGTCGAGTTGCTGCTGCGCCGCCTGGCCGGCGCACAAAGACAGCGGTCCGTGGCCATGATGGAACGGGCCTGCCGAGACATCGAAGCTGTGGGCGATGTGGATGAGTCACAACGGGCGCTCCTTGACCGCGCACTCCAGGACGCGCACCGCTGGCTGGAAGAAGAGACCCGGGCCCGCCGTGCGCTGTTCTTCGGTTTGGAGGAGGCGGTGCGCGCGCAGGACACTCCGACGGTCCGCGAGCTGCTGAAACGGGCCACAGCGATGGAGGACCGCACGGAGAGCGAGGATGCCGCCATCGAGGCGGCCCGCGGGCACTGCACGGTGGTCGCGCAGCGCGTCGTCAAGGAGGCGGCGGCCAAGCGCTTACGGAAGGGCCTGGGCGCGCTCAACCATAATGGCGGCCACAGCCTTCTCGGGCCCCAGCTGAGCAGCCAGGTGGCGAAACTTGTGCGGGCGCTGGCCGAGGCGGGCGACCTCGTCACGGCTGGGGAGAGAGAGCAGATTGCGGAGTGGAAAGCCCTCGCGGCCAAGCGGGTCGAGAGCGCCGAGCGCGCCGCCCGCAAGCCGGCGGCGGGTCACGAGAGGGCGCGCAGCCAGCCGAGGCCAAAGCGAGGGCGGGCTCAGGGAAGGCACGCTTCCTCCAATGGCGTTCAGGAACTGCTGGACGACCTGGAGCGCAAACGCAACGTCATCAGCGGGAAAGGGCTGCGGCGCAGGGTGACCCGGCTGGAGGAGTGCGCCGCCCCGGTCATGTCCTCCCTGACTCCGCAACAGCAGGAAGCCATCGCCCGGTGGAAGCGCGAAGCCGCCGACAGCGTGCCCGCCCCGGAGCCGGGCAGGCACCAGTCGAAGGCGTCGGTGCCTGCCTCGCCTCCACGGGCCCGCACCACGGCGCGAAGCGACTTCGCCCGCGCCCGGTCCGAACCGGAGTTGGCCGCCGCGGTCCGCGATGTCCTCGAACACGCGGCCCGACTGGGCAAGACCGTTACCTGGCCGCGGCTGTGCGCCTCAGTCAAGGGCCTGGCGGGGCTGTCGGAGGATAGCCAGCGCGCCGCACTGCGTCAGGCCGGGAACGTGCCCGGCCAGCCCGGACTCGCGCTCAGCGCTCTGATCACCACCGAGACAGGCGATCCTCATCCCCTCCACCGCGGCTTCGCCCCCGTTGGGAGTGATCAGACGGCCTGGCGCAGCAGTGTCCAGCAAGTCCACCGCCACTACCGGACGTAGCTGCCCCGGGGAACGCCGACTGCGCCGGGGCGACAACGTCGGGGACGCGGCGCGCACCTACCCGCTTCGGTGCCCTTTTTGGCGTGACCGCACCGCTGGCCCTGAGCTGTTTGCGATCCCCGGCCCTGATGGCGCGGTGTCCGAGCGGGCCGGGCGGCTGGGGAAAGGTGCTGTCGGGCTTGTGGCGAACGGGTGAGGCGGCCCTGTTCTCCCGAAGCTGCCGCGAAGTGACAAGTAACTCAGCGTGTCGTTAGGGCCTTGGCTTCTGTGCGAGGTTCAGGCACCTCGCTGCCGGTGAGGGCGGCGAAGTCGACGTGGGCCTGTTCGATGGCTTCGGGGTACGCCACCCGTTTCTCGTTCTCGGCGAGTGCGCGGTAGATGCTGGCGACGGACGGGCTCTGCCCCTTGCGCTTGCCGGTAGGGATGATCAGGTCGGGCTGGATCTGCTCGACGGACTCGCCGTTCGCCCGCCTGAGGAGCACGGTGTGCAGCATGTCCTCGGTGATGACTGGCGGCCGGCCGCCGTGCTTGCCCTTGCGTGCCGCGGTGTCGAGCCCTTCCAGGGTCGACTCCCGGATGTTCTCCCGCTCGGTCTCCGCCATCGCTGCGAAGAACGCGAAGAGCAGCTTCCCTGGACCGGTGGGGTCGTAGATGCCGGGCAGGGGTCCGGCCAGCATCTCCAGGACCAGGCCGTGGGCGGTGAGGTGGTCGGCGAGGGCGGTGAGTTCGGCGGCGTCGCGGCCGAGCCGCTTCATCTCGTAGACGGTGAAGATGACCCGGCAGTGCGGGGCGTGCGCCTTGACCTCTCGCGCCGTCCGCAGTGCCTCCTCGAACTTCGGCCGGACCCGTACCCGGGTGCTGATCTTCTCGCTGAAGATTTTGTCCCTCGGGATGCCGTGCTTGCTGAGTGCGTCGAGCTGGGAGTCGAGTTCCTGCCCGAGCGTCGAGCAGCGGGCGTACCCGATGCGGATGTCCGCGCTCGGCAGGGCCGGGTCGATCGGCGCCGGGGGCGGGGTGCCCGGCCGCCACGGCCGGCCCGGTCCGCGGTCGGCGGGGGTCGGCACCCGCAACGCCTTCTTCAGCCGGGGCACCATCGTGAAGCGGCGGGTGTGGTAGGCGGAGGCCACCGCGCCACCGCGCGAGCGGCACGGCGAGCCGGGCTGCGCGTCACACTTCGGGCAGGTGTGCTGTTCGACGTCGTCCGCGTCCGACCGGTCGGTCGGGGAAGGCTGCTGAGGGTCCGTCATGGCCCCGGATTTTCGCACAATGCAAGTCTCAGAAGGGGGTCCGTCCCGCTTTTGAGTGAGAACGGGTTCTGAGAACGAATCCGGGTCCGGCGAGGGTTCGGTGGCCTGCTGTTGATCTTGCTCGCGCAAAGGGTCGTTTGTGAGAGCCGGGCGTCGACTTCGGTCAGAGAGGCAGGTCGGCGGCGAAGGCGGTGATGGCCTCGGCGAGGGCGTGGGGGCCCGTGAGGAAGGCGTCGTGGGCTTCGCCGGGGATCTCGACGAGGCGGGCGTCGGGCAGGGCCTTGTGCAGGCGGCGGGAGACGTCGGTCAGCCAGCGGGGGCTGAGTTCGCCGATCACGAGGAGGGTCGGGATGTTGAGGGTGGCGAAGCGGGTGAGGTCGTCGCCGAAGCTGTCCATCGCGCGCATCTCGCGGGCCCATGTCGGGGTCATGGACGCACGGATGGCCCAGAACGGGGTCTGGCGGAACTCCTCGATGGCCTCGTCGGGGAACTTCAGGAAGTTCCGCAGCCCGAGGGTGAGGGCCTGATCGAGGTCGCCTGCCTGGACGGCCTCCTCAAAGGGAGCGATGGCGTCGCCGCCGACGGGGCCGCCCAGCGGGATCGGGGGCTCGTAGAGGATGAACGCTGCCGGGAGCTGGTGCAGGGCGTGAGCGAGGGTGACCAGTCCGCCGTAGGAGTGGCCGAGCAGGATCGCGTCAGGGCCGGCGAGGTCGAGGATGGCGGCAATGTCGTCGGCCTCCTGCTGGATGGTGTGCTCGCTGTGGTCGCCGCTGGCGCCCCGGCCGCGGCGGTCGATCGCGTAGGTGGTGAAGTGCGGGGCCAGCAGGTCGGCGAGGATCTGCCAGTCCTGGGCGGCGTTGAGGGCGCCGGGGGAGACGATCAAAGGGCGGCCCTGGCCGGTGACCGTGACGGCGATCTTTGTGCCGTCGGTGGAGGTGACGTGGGCCTGGCGGCGGGGGGAGCGGCAGTCATGATCTTCTTCCTTGTGCGGCCGGGCGGGCAGCCCGCCCGGGCTGGCCTTGCAGGCGGTACGGAGGAGGCGCCTCCGCATTCACCGTAACATCGAAACGATGTACACATCGTTTCGATGTGTGATCCTGGAGTCATGCTTGAACTCGCGATACTCGGCTTCCTCGCCGCAGGCCCCCTGCCCGGTCACGAGCTGCGCCGCCGCATCACGCACCTGACCGGCTACAGCCGTCCGGTCAGCGACGGCACCCTCTACCCGGCGATCAACCGGCTGACGAAGGCTGGCCTCATCGAACGGCGCCCCGCCCCCGAGGCCGGCGGCGGCCGGTACGTGCTGAACCTGACCACGGCAGGACGCGAGGACATACTGCGGCGGCTGCGGGAACCTGCCGAGCACGAGATCACCGACTTCTCCCGCTGGTTCACGATCCTGGCGTTCCTCTCGCTGCTGCCCGACAGTGCCGAGCAGCACGCCGTGCTGCGCCGCCGTCTGGACTTCCTGGAGACCCCCGCCAGCTTCTTCTACGACGGCGACACCCCGCTGCGCGCCGAGCAGGTCACCGACCCCTATCGGCGCGGCATGCTGCTCACCGCCCGCGCAACCAGCCGCGCAGAACGCGCCTGGCTCCACGAGATCCTGGACGGCGACGGCATCCGGGCAGCGGACGAACAGCTCCACCCGCAGACCCACCCGTGATCGGAAGGACTGAACATGCTTGCCTCCTGGTACGACCAGCAGGGCCCGGCCGCCGAAGTGCTCCAGTTCGGTGAGCTGCCCGACCCCACCCCCGGCCCCGGTGAGGTCCGTGTCCGCGTCACCGTCTCCGGCGCCAACCCCGGCGACACCAAGAAGCGGCGCGGCTGGACCGGCTCGGCCATGCCCTATCCGCGGGTGGTCCCGCACAGCGACGCCGCCGGCATCATCGACGCCGTCGGCGACGGCGTCGACACGCGCCGCGTCGGGACGCGCGTGTGGGTGTACGGCGCCCAGTCCTACCGCCCCTTCGGCACCGCCGCCCAGTACACCGTCGTCCCCGGCGACCTCGCCGTCCCCCTGCCCGACCACCTGTCCGACGATCTCGGCGCGAGCCTGGGCATCCCCGGCATCACCGCGCACCGCACTGTCTTCGCCGACGGTCCCGTCGACGGCAAACTGGTGCTGGTCAACGGCGTCCTCGGCGGGGTCGGCTCACTGGCCGCCCAGCTCGCCCGCTGGGGCGGCGCCACGGTCATCGGCACCGTCCGCCGCGGCACCGAACTGAATCGGATCGACCCCGCAGTCGTCTCCCACGCCGTCGCCCTCGACTCAGGCGACCCCGCCGCCGCGATCCGCGCACCCGACGGCGTGGACCGGATCATCGAGGTTGCCCTGTCCGACAACGCCGACCTGGACGACGCCGTCGCCGCGAACGGCGCGGTCATCGCCGCCTACGCCACCCGCGACGACCGCACCGAGATCCCGTTCTGGACCCTGCTGTTCAACAACGTCACCCTGCGCCTGCTCGGCAGCGACGACTTCCCCGCCGAGGCCAGGCGCCAGGCCGCCCGCGATCTCACCGCCGCGGCCGCCGTCGGCGCCCTCACCGTCGATGTCGGCGACCGCTTCCCGCTCGCCGACATTGCCAAGGCCCACGACCGCATCGACGCCGGCGGTCGCGGGCGCGTCCTGATCGACGCCCCCCAGTAAAGAAACTCCGGCGTGACCTCCTCATCCCCCCGCAGTCGAGCGTGAGGGCGCTGCGGGCGGGTGGAAGCCTGCGGGTCGGGCGCGGTGCGGGGACCAGGCAGCAGGGCCACTGCGGCAGCGAGATCGAGGTGGGAGTTCATGTCCAGCTCGAACCGGCCGTAGGGGTTCACATGGGTCCAGAACAGCGGTGACAGGGCCCGCCGGTCGGCATCGGTGAGCCGCTTCTGCCACTTCTTCTCACTCAGGATGTCCTGGAGGAGCAGGGTGTTGATGTGTTCTCTGAACTCCGTGGCGGGCCCGCAGTACGGCGTCTGATCGGCCAGCGGCAGGTCAGGGCAGGAGTCGGCGGGCCTCGGCCCAGGGGAGAAGTTGATCTCGTGCTGGGCCGGGCCGCAGGCGGTTCATGAGCCTTTCAAGATGGGCTGTCAGGTTCTTGTGCCGCCGTAGCTCGCGGATCTGCTCGATGGGGAGCTCACGCCAACTGCTGGTGAGAGCACGGGCCTGTGGCAGTGTGAGAGCCAGCTCATCGAGTGTGTCGGACGCCAGCCTCTCGGGGCTCCAATCGGGATCCTTATCGTCGGGACCGAGGTGGTCGATGACCCACATTCGGAGCATGAAGTCCTGTTGGACCTCGCGCGATGGATTACCGGGATCGTCACCGTGCATGCGCCGGTTCGCCAGCAGTGACAACTTGGCCCACTGCCGCCGGGCCTCCTGCGGCTGCTCGGAGTCGTAGTAAGCGTGTTGCTGCGCGACGATACGTACTGCTTCAAGCTGCCGGCGGTCAGCGTCCGCGGTGAACGCCTGAAGGCGCTCGATCGGCCACGTGCTGAGTCCGAGCTCCGGTTCTTCGTGATCTGCGCCGGTGCTCAATGATCTTCGCTCCTGGTCCTAGGCATGCCGAGACTGACGGTTGTTCTTCGCCGGGAACGACGGTCGATCTGGGCGAGCTTATCCGCGGCGCCGGCGAGGCTGACCTTGAGTCCGTCGACCTCGCCGAGCCAGCCCTCCTTCTCGGCTTCGGCAATCCGGTCGAGCAGGTTGTCGCGGATGGCGACGATGCGGTGGCGTTGGTCGGGGTCGGGCCGCAGGAGGCTGCATCGCAGATGCTCGTGCACGCAGCTGGTTCCGTAGGCTCGGCCGCAGTCGCCCAGGGCGACGCGGCGGCGTTCGAAGTGGCCGAGGAACTCCTCCCATTCCGCCTCGGTGGGGGTCCGGTATTCCTCGCTGGGGCGGGTGGCCCGGCGGCGGGCGATGAACGCGCGGTGGCCGTTGATGACTTCCTCGGGATAGACCGCCTTGTAGCCCGTGGTGGTATTGATGTCGCGGTGGCCGACCACGAGTTGGGCGATGTGGGGCGGCATGCCGTTCATGATCGCGTCTGTGATGAATAGCCTGCGGAAGTCGTGGGGGCTGAAGGCCAGCGGCTGGCCGCCGGTGTCGGAGAGTCCGGTGCGCGAGAGTGCTTCGTTGAGCAATTGCCGTATCCCGGACGGCGGGATCGGCCGGTTCTCGACTCCGACGTGGCGCTGGAACAGCAGCGGCATCGGAGGGTTCCAGACGCGTTCGTGGCCGTCGTAGGAGACCACGAGCGGGACGGCGCCGTTCTCGCCGCGGATGCGGCTGATGATCGTGCTGAGCACGTCGGCGAGCTCGGGGCTGATGACGAGCAGACGCTCGGCGTCGGTCTTGGACGGGGCGATGTGCAGCAGCGGGATGAGCTCTCCGGTGCCGGGCAGCCGGTATTGGACCAGGCTGTGATGGGAGAGCTCGGTCAGCTCCTCGATGCGGATCCCGGTGTGCCTCAGGACTTCGACGATCGCCCAGGACCAGAACGCGCGATGCTCCTCCAGGGTGAGGTCGAGGCGCTGCCCGGTGTCGGGGTCAACCGCCCAGACCCTGGCGGCGGGGTTCTTGGTGGTCGGCCGGTGCCAGCGTTTGCCAGCGGCGACGAAGTCGGTCCCCGGGCGGGCGGCCTGGGAGCTTGCCAGCTGCTCGGCTGCCAGTCGGCGCTGTGCGTCGACGGTCGCGGCCAGGACCGGCAGGACGGGCAGCCGTTCGCGGGTCCGCTGATCCATGCGCGACTTGCGGCCGGCCCTTTTCCTTCCGGCGCGACATCTCCTCTTCCCGGATGGGACAAGGTGCCGCCCAAACGCCCCAGCGTGCGGGGTCGTCCATGGCCCACTGGGCGAGGTCTAGGTAGAAGGCCCGCACGACGGCCAGGTGGTTGAGTCCGCGATCGGCGCGCGGGGTCTGCGTCTCGACGAGCTCGCCGTCGGCGGTCTTGTTACGGACCGTCTTCAGGCCGATCCGATGCTTCCATGCGGCCGTGACACCCGGGGCCAGGCGTAGAGAGTCGATGCCCGGGTGGTGATCCTCCAGGTCCTTCCAGAAGAGCTTGCCCAGGCTGAAGGCCACCGCCCGCAGCGAGACGTAGTCGAGGGAAAGCGCGCGTTCGTGGAGGTAGTTGACCAGCAGGTCCCGCACCGGTCGGCAGGCGATGCCGTAGCGGTCGATCATCTGCTCGACGCTGATCTGGCCCTGGTTCTTGGGGTCGAGGAGGCGGACGGTCGCCGGTGCCTCCCTCGGGAAGACCTCGGTCGCGTGCAGCAACTGGTAGAAGTACACGCTCGTGTCGATCGAGCGGCTGCCGATGCCGAGCAGGTGGTCCGCCAGCTCCAGGCAGTCCCCGACCGTGATGTCGCGGACCTTGCCGCCCTTGGCCGCCATCAGGGTGGCGATCCGCCGCAGCGCGCCGTCCTTGGTGTGGGCGTTGGCCGGGTCTCTCCGGCAGACGGCTGCCAGGGCGGCGAACCCTTGTGGGTCGCGGCTGCGTGCCATCTCGGCGGTCAGGATCTGCACGGTGCCCGGGGTGAGCAACCAGGACAGGCCGGGCCGGATGACATCGCCGCTGATCAGCACCAGCATGCCGCTGCCGAGGGCGTCGAAGTCCTTCTTCGGGTCCTGGTAGGACCAGCCGGTGGACTGGAGCCAGGCGGTCGCCAGGTGCCGCCAGGCGATGTTGCCGACCTCGTCCGCGCCGCTGGCGTGCCAGCGGTCCTGCCATGTCTGCCCGGGAAACTGCTCCAGCCAGGCCAGGGTCTTGGTCAGTCCGGTTCGGCGCCGGGACTGCGAGGCCGGGGAGGCCAGCACGAACGGGGCCGCGAGCAGCCGCTCCGTCACCTGCTCGCGCGGCTGCCCAGTGGCAGCCCAGGCGCGTTCACGGCGGCGGGGTGGGAAGCGCTTCAGCATCGCCGTCACCTCCGGGCTGTGCTGCCGTTGCGGGGAGCGCTCCGGGGCCAGAACCTGCCTGATCACGCGGTTCCCTCCCCGAACAGGATGTTCAGCGCTTCTGGCCGGTACGACAGCGGCGACGGCCCGTCCTTCGGTATCGTTGTCGCCGTCACGGTGCCAGCCGCCACGCGCGCGTGGTGGGCCAGGGCCTGCGCGATGACGTCCTCGGTGAGCGGGTTCAGGTAGAGCTGAGTCGTGCTCAGATGGGCGTGGCCGAGGACCCACTGCACGTCGGTGAGCGACATGTTGGGATCGCGGGCCATCCGGTAGGCCGCCGTGTGACGCAGGTCATGCAACGACCAGTTGGCCCCGAGTGCGGCGTTCGCCCGGCTGAACATCCGGTAGGCAGCGTGGTAGCTGAGCGCCGTAAAGGGGCGCCGCAGCGTCCACCACAGGGGATCATCCACTCTCGTCGGCACCAGGCCGTGCATCTGGGCCTGGTAGAGGCGAAGCCAGACGAAGGCGTCCGGCGAGGCCGGCAGCTGCTGGATCGCTCGCGTTCCCTTGCGGATCACCGTGATCAGCTGCTGGCCTGGATCGGCGTCGCCGTAGTGCGCGCCCAGCAGTTCGGACGCGCGAGCGCCCGTGGACACCCAGAAGGCCACCAGAGCCCGGTCCCGATTGGAGCCGAGCTGGGCGAACACCTCGTTGAACTTCTCGTCCGGGATGGACCGCGGCGCCCGCTGAACAGGTCGAGGGCGGTATAGCCCTGACCGTTCATTGCGGTGGAGATCCATCGGGTTGTGGTGGGCATGGGCCCTGCTGCCGCACCTGACCAGCGGGAACGGGTTGACCATCGGTCCTGAGCCAACGTCGCGGTGGAAGTCGTAGAAGCCGCGGAGCACGCTCTCGCTGTGACCGCGGGTGGCTGGCGCGTACTTGCGGCCCGGGCCGGCCTTGCCCGTCACCGGATTCGGGACCGCCGTGGCAGGAGCGCTGGCGCGGTTCGGCTTGTCGCTGATCTGGATCCAGCGGGAGAAGTCACGCGCCTCGTCCCGGGTGGCCTGGTCCCACGGCACCTCGACAGCCCACAGGAACCGGAACCACCGGAGCAGGTCCATCCCGTACGAACGCTGTGTCGTCGCGGGCCGTCCGATGCCCTGCAGGTCCTTCAGGTACACCGCGACTGGCTCGACGACCGTGCCTGCCGGATCAAGCAGCCGGTACGGCTCCCACACATCGCTGGTCTCCAGGAGCGACCCTACCCGTGGTACGTCGAGCGAGCGCAGATCCCGGCCTTCCCCATGTCTCTCGATCACGAGCCGGGACCATAGCCACCCGCTTCGCGAGCTGTCCGCTGAACTGCGGAAACTCTCTCGGTAGTTCAGTCAACAGGTACACCAGCGCCGACTGGAGCAGGTGCAGCGCCAACATCGAGACCTCCTGGGACTCCTTGTCCGAGCCGGTCAGGTCGCCGTCCTTGCCGTAGAACAGGTCGTGGTTGGCGCTGTTCCAGTTCTCCACGACCTGGAGGCCGTCGTTGATCTCGCGCCGCAGGTCGGCGTCGGCGAGGTAGTCGCAGATGAACGCCGTACGCACCGCGCGCCCCAGTTCTTCGATCGCCCGGTAGGTGGGGTGCTTGGGCCCGCCGCGGGTGAAGCGCCGCAGGACCTGCTCGGCCTCGGCGGTGCCCAGGCGCAGGGCGGTGGTGTACTTCACGATCTGGTCGTACTGCTGGCGGATCAGGTCCCAGTCGATCGTTTTGGTCGACAGCACCGGCGCCAGGTTCGGCCACGTCTCGTCCTGACCGGCCGCCGGCCGGTACAGGCGTGCCGAGCCGACGTTCTTCAGCCGGGGCAGCAGGTTGAAGCCGAGCATGTGGGCGAAGGCGAACCCGACGATCGAGGCGCCGTGCGTGTCGGTGTACTGCCGGTCGATCTCCACGTCCGTGCAGTGCCGCAGCACGCCCTCGATCATTGCGGCGACCTCGGAGGCCGAGCAGGACTTGAGCTGGCTGTAGACGCACAGCGACTTTTTCTCGACGTGCCAGTAGATCATCACCCCGGGGCCGCGGTAGCGCTGGTGCCACTCGGTCATGAAGTTGCTGGACCAGGAGCCGAACTTCTTGGAATCGCTCGCGCAGGCGGTGCCCTCGCCCCACCATGCGGCATCGCGGGCGGCGAAGGTGGAGTTGACCAGCCGCACCAGCGCGGAGCGCAGGTTGGCCCGGTTGACGAACAGGTGCCGCACCCGCCGCAGGACGGCCTCGCTCTCGCCGTGCTTGCCGGTGACCGCGACCCGCTTGATGCCCATGTTCGTGCCCAGGGCGAACAGCACCAGCAGCAGCCGGCGCCGCAGCACCGCCTTCGGGACCGCCTCCCTGGTGGCGACCGAGGTGAACTCAGACGTGAAGCCGGTGGCGAACTCGGCCTCCTTGAGGACGTCGATCAGGTCGATGGTGCCCCAGCGGCGTTCGATCTCCGCCTTCAGTGCGACGAGGTTCTCCGGCTCCTCCTGCTTGCCCAGCGGCGAGACCTTGATCCACGGCTCGCCGTGCTTCTTGACGATGTCCACCCCGCCCGTGGTGCCCACCTCCAGCGCCGTGTCGAAGCGGGTCAGGGCCTCGCGCAGCCGCTTCTGAAGGGCCCCGATGAACTTCTCCGGGTCCTGCGGCTGGCGGATCGCGTCGTAGTGCACGTCGCGGTTGTCCTCGAAGTCCGGTGGCAGATCGTCCTCCGGGTTCTGCCACCGGTTCGCGCCCGGCACCCAAATCTCCCGCCGACGCAGCGCATCCCGCAGGCTGACCAGCACGCACAACTCGTACGGGATGCGCTCGACCCGGCCGCGCTCGTCCACGACCGCCTTGCGCCACTCCTCGCGCACCACCCCGCTCAGCGGGATCTTCTCCGCCTCGTCGAAGAACGCTCCTTCCTTCGCGATGGGCTGGTCCAGATACCGTTTGAGCAGATCAATCGCGTCCATCACCGGCCGGTAGGCGGTGTTGTTGCACTTCAGCTCCAGCGCGTTCAGCAGCGGCGAGAGCATCCGCCGCCAGTGGCCCGAGTACGACGAACGCAGCACCGTCCGCACCCGGGCCCGGTAGCGGGCCTCGTTCGCCGCCGCCTCCGCCGCCAGCGCCTTCAGCGTCGACTCCCCGGCCACCGGATAGATCACCTTGCGGACCGTGCCGCCCGGCTCGGCAACCGCCGCCTCCGCCAGCCGCAGCAGGATGCCCTCCTTGCCGCGGACCCGCTTCATCTCCTTGTTGAACTCGCCCTCTACCTTCTTCTCCGCGCGCGTGTTGATCTTCTGCACGAGCTGGATGAACAGCTCCACCAGCGAGTCGGTGATCTCCGTCTGGCGCACATGGCACAGCGTCGACAGCAGCGTGTACCGCACCGGGCCGGCCGCCGCCCGCAGGTCCGAGGGGTACTCCTTCGACGCCCGTGCCCGCCAGGCGGCCACCAGCTTCTCCGACACGTCCCCGAACAGCTCCGGCGGCAGTTCCAGCGCGCGGACCCGCTGGAGCTTGTTCACCTCCGCCAGGAGGCTGTCCAGCCCCAGCGCGCCCGGGTCGGCCTTCAGCTCGGTGAAGAACGTGCCCCCGCCGCCCGTGCTGTCCTCACTCGCGTCGGCGTCCTCGGCGATCAGGTCATCCAGCCGGGACCGGGTCGCCGCCGACAGCCGGCCCACCGTAGTCGCGCAGAACCGTTCCTCGAAGGTGCTGACCGCCGACCCCACCAGGCGGGCGATACGCCCCGGCGTCGGCGGCTCCAGCCTGTCCTTGCGGCAGCGGACCACCACCGCCTCCGCCAGCCGGTCCCTCGACAGCTCCACCCCGCACAGCTCCACCGCCAGCCACTCGGCGAGCTGGTCCTGGTCCTCCTCAGTGCAATCGCGGAAGCCGAACGCGCCCCGGATCTCCACCCGGTGCCGCTTGATCGCCCGCCCCGCCCAGTCGTACGCGGCCCACTCCTCCGCCGCCACCTTCACCTGCTGAGCGACGTACGCCACCGCCGGCGCCGGGATCTCCTCGGCGTTCTCTGGGAACCGGGCCTCCACCTCGAAGAACTTCAGTAACAGCGCGAACCCCAACCGGTTCGCCCCCGACTTGTTCCGCAGCCGCTCCTGATCCTCCTCCAGCAGCGTCCAGACCTCGATCAGGTCCTCCGGCTCCCACTCCTGGCGCACCCCGGGCTCCTTCCGGCCGTCATGACCGGACCAACGTCGCTGAGCACGGCCCCCGATGAACCCAGAAGATCGAAAACGCTGACGAGCGCACCCCAGATCCGCTACAGAGAGCTACTTGTCACTTCGCGGCAGCTTCGGGAGAACAGGGCCGAGGCGAGAGCACGGCCTGACGCGGTGTCGTTCCCCGCAGCCGTACGCCTTCCACCTGGCCAGAAGCGCGCCTTCCTGGATGGTCAAGCCCAAGCCGAAGCCGAACCAGTGCTTCCCGCTCACCGTAGCCGTCCGCTCTGGTCCAGATCAGTGACGGCCAGCCCCGCTCGGCCGCTGTGTCGCGCAGGGCCGCCAGTCCGGAGCGGACCTGGCTGGCAGCCCGCAGGCTCCTGGGGAAGTTGCAGGTCTCAGCCGTCTCAGGCCGCGGTTGTTGGGCTTGCTGTTTTGGCGGTGCGGCGGTGTTCGGCGTTGATGCGCTGGGCTTCTTCGAGCTGGTCTTCGAGGATGACGATGCGGCAGGCAGCCTCGATGGGGGTCCCGTGGTCGACGAGTTCCCGGGCGCGGGCCGCGATGCGCAGTTGGTAGCGGGAGTAGCGGCGGTGGCCGCCGGGGGAGCGGAGCGGGGTGATGAGGCGGGCTTCGCCGATGGCTCGGAGGAAGCTGTGGGTGGTGCCGAGCATCTCGGCGGCCCGGCCCATGGTGTAGGCGGGGTAGTCGTCGTCGTCGAGACGGCCGAAGGAGTCGTCTGCTGTCATTGCACCTCTCTGTGGAACGCGTGGAGGGGCCCTGGTGCCGTCTGGCACCAGGGCCCCGAAGGAACTGCTACACCATCTGCCGGCCCTGATACCGCACCGGCCTTCTGTATCCGCAGACCCGACCGAGACGCTGTCGGGGGTGCGGGGATCGCGGTTGCTTGACCGGAGACCACCTCACTATCGATGTCCTGCGGTACCCGGGCTCAAGACTTCCGCCCGGGCGATCCTGATGGCGCCTGGCTCCTCCGTTTCTTCCCTCTGGGATCAATCACTTACCTACTGCGGGTACTGCGCTCCTGCGTACTGCTGGTGATGCGAACTGCTCTGTGGCCTGCTGTAGCGCCACTCTTCGGCAGCCAGCCCCGTCGCCCGTCCTGCGTCTGCCCCGGCTTGGAACCCCACTGCCGAACCTCCCGGTGCGTGCGTCCGCAGCCGACGCCTTCACCGAGGTGCTGCTCACTGCACTGCTGGGTACTGCGAACTGCACATACCGAACTGCGGTACTGCTCACGGCGGCCCCTGATCACTGCGGGCCCCCCGGTCCGGTCGT
This sequence comes from Streptomyces sp. NBC_01775, assembly GCF_035917675.1. Lineage (NCBI taxonomy): Bacteria > Bacillati > Actinomycetota > Actinomycetes > Kitasatosporales > Streptomycetaceae > Streptomyces > Streptomyces sp. NBC_01775. The sequence goes on from NZ_CP109105.1 coordinate 231,692, forward strand.
CAGTCCCGTCGCCGTCCTGCAACAACCCTGGCTCCGGAACTCCACCACCGAACCGTCCTGCGAACTGCAACTGCGGCTACTGCTGGCCGGCAGTTCGTCTCTGCCAGGCCTCGTCGATCTCGGCTACGAGAGAAACCATAACCACACCACAACCTAATGTCTACTCCAGCCAACATAGATTTCCGCGTGTTCGTCGATGAGGTAATCGACCTCGCCCAGCGATGGAGGGAGGGTGGGAGCAAGCCGGGCTAACGGACCGCAGGCCGGGGCACAAGCCCCGCGCGGACGGGTCACCAGTGTCGAAGTCGACGAGGAAATCGCCGCCGCAACCCGGCAGTGACTGAAGCAGGCCGAGGTCGCCGTCCACGTGCACAACGGGGACGGCGAGACGGGTGACGTACCCGGCGACGGGTACGAGCGGGTCATCGCTACCTACGCTGTCGAGACGATCCCCTGAGCTGGGTGGCCAGGGCCCGGCCCGGCGCGCGGATCGTCGCACCCTGGGGCCGTCTGGGACATGTTGCGATCAGCGTCTCCGAGGACGGGCGCCAGGCCGTCGGGCATGTGCGCGGCCTCGCCCAGTTCATGCCGGCCCGCGACACCACCCCCCGCCACGTCGGCTTCCGTCAGCTGCGTGCCGATCACGAGCCCGCCCACGAACACGGCCTCGCCCGCGATCTGACACCCCTGCACCAGGACTGGCACCTGCGCTTCGCGCTCCGGGTAGCGGTTCGGCAGTCCCCGCGTATTCCGCGCGCCGGTCCGGGGCGACGTGGGCGCGCGGCCCCGCTGGCCGTGGAGTCATGGCGGTGCGGGACTGATTGGACATCCGGCACGTCGGCGTCGCCGGGCCCGCGGTGGGTGCGGGCTGGCCGGTTGGGTGATGGGGAAGCCGTCACTCTTTAGAGTTAACGAGTTCGGTGGTTCCGGGGGGATTTGATGACAACCATGTTGCTCGCCGGGAGGCGTTCGGGGCGGCGCATGCGGGCACTGACGATCTGAGCTGCGCGCGCGTATTCGATTCTCAAGGCGGAGATTTTCGCGGCTTATGCCCGAATCGCTGATCGATTTTTAGCGTCTACCGAACAGTACCGCTCAGAGCATTGAGAAGGCTGGTCGCTCAGCGCCGACGGGCGTCTATACCCATGGTGCTACTTTCCGGCACCGGGTGCGTGCGGAAGGTAGTACTGTCCCCTCTCCGGCCATTCGCCGGGCAAGCAAGGACCCCGGCTGTGCTTGGCCGGCCCACCGGGGTCCTTGTCACTTCTTGACGCCAGTCCGAACCCCGAGAGGAACCCCTCATGGCTCTACACCCACGTCCAATTCGCCTCCCTGCACGTGCTGATGCACTTACGGGGAAATCGAGTCGCGAACGTATCATCCCTAGTCGCGGTGCGGTTGAAACGCCTCAGTGGAATGTCTGCGCTGTCACCGTCCGCGGGAGCCTGCTCATCACAGCACTTTGCTTGCCTCTGCTCGTGGTGCCGGACGCTCTCCCGCCCCGCGGGGTACCGCTCGTCACGGTCCTCCTGGCGGCCTCCCACGGATCCTTCCTGGTCCACCGGCGTATTCGTCGTCGCTGATCCGCCCGGCCGGGCGGCGGCCCACGGCGATGAACCGCCCGCCTCGCCGCCCGGCAGCAGCGCTGATCACCATCACGCCCCTCGGCGGGCGGGCGTAGATACCCGCCCAGGCACCCCCGAAAGAGGTCACCCGTGTCCGTGCCCGCTCGTTCCCACTCCGCCGGCCCGCAGCCCCGCACCACCCCTTCTCTCGACTCCGGCCGGGCGGCCCGCTGCACCTACGGTCTGCGCGTCATCGCCGAAGAGCTCCACACGCTCTCCGAGTCCCTGATGCTCGCGGCCTACAGCGACGGCTCCCCCGCAGAGATCGCCCGGCTTCTCGCAGGGATGAACACCCTGCTGCAGAAAGAGGCCGGAGCCCTCGTCGTACGGCAGCGCTCACAGGGCAAACCCCTCACCGGGATCGCTACCGAACTCGGTCTGTCCGAGGACCGGCTACGCAAGAAATACCCGCCCGAGAAGGTCGATCAACAGCTCGCGGCCCACAAACGGCTGGTGTGCAGCAGGCCGTCCGAGGGGAGGAGCACCGTTGCCCTCCAGCCGGAGTGGCGCCAGCCGTATCAGCGCGTGGCGGCGGCTCTGACCCGGATGGTGCACGAGAGCAACACCTCCCAGCGGCAGGTCGCCACAGCCCTCCAGGTCGACCCGTCCTACATCTCGCGGCTGCTCTCCGGCGAGCGGGAAGCTTCCTGGCTGCACGTCAAGGAGGTCTGTGACGTGTGCGGGGTCGAGCCCGAACTGCTGGAACCCCTGTGGGAGGTCGCCGCGGGTGTTCCTGCGAACTCGGACAAACCAGTCCAGTACCTGCGCACCTATCTGCGGGCCCTTCACTACGCCGCCGGCTCCCCGGGCGAAGGGCGCGTCCTCGACTCCGCACCCGGCCTCACCGACCACAGGCTGCAGCAGGCACTCGAGGGGCCCGGCGTCCCCCACTGGGACGTGATCGCCCAAGTCGTCACCGCGTTCAAGGGCTTGCCGCAGACCGCGCACCAGATGTGGCAGCAGGCCCGCTACATCCATGAGACCGGCCCCGCCCCCGCTGAGGTCTTCGGCTGACCCGCACACCCATGAGAAGGATCATGAAAACTTCCGTCTCGCCCGCCGTGCTCACGACCGCCTTCTACGCCTTCTACGACCTGCACCGCCCCGTCTACCACGCCTACGCCGCCTCCCATCTGACGCCGGAGGAGGCCCAGGTCGCCGTCGCTCACCTCTTCAACCTGGTCGCCAGCAACTGGAGCACCGTGGTCGCGAAACCCTGCCCCGCCGCCTGGGCATGGCGCAGGCACACCCGCGCCGTCGCCCAGCGCAGCGGCCACCCCCGCACCGCAGCCGATGATGCCGCTCTGCTCCATGAGCACCTGCGGCTGAGCATTGAGAAGATCGCCTTTGTCACCGGCACCGAACGCGCGACGGTGACCGCGCTCTTAGCCACCTCCCGCCGACGACGGAGTTGCGAGCGCAGCAGGCCGTTGGTGGCATTACGAAACAACGCACATCCCGTGGGGGCGAACCCTGGACTGGTTCCCCTGTCTTGAAGGGACCTGGCAGCAGATCGACGCTGAACGCACCTCGCGCATCGCACGCACCGTTGCGGCCGGGAGCCGAACGAGCCGAGCGCCCTCACGGCCGGCTACGCCAGGCCTCAGTTCTCCCCGAATACGGGCAGTTCGTCGGGGGAGAGGTCGGGGCGCAGGCGCCGTACCCCCACCGGGTGGCGGTATCTCCCTGCGGCGACGGCGGCATCGCCCTCGAACTCGACGACCGCCGACGGCCGCACACGCCGGTGCTCCAAAGCCTCCCGGGTTCCCCAGGCCGGGCTGAAGGTGACATTCATCCAGGGGTGATCGGGTGAGGGAGCTGCGAGGACGGCGCCCACCTCATGCCGCAGCGGTGTGGGCAGGGGAGTGCTGCGCGCGATCATTCGTAGCCTGTCGTCGTCGTAGCGGCCGAGCAGCAGGGTGTGGGGGAGCGTCAGCGGTCCGGTCACCGCCCCGAGTCCATCCGCACTCTCTGATCCCTCAGCCCACCTCCACATTCAAGGTTTGTTGCAGGTTTCTCCCAGCCCGCCCCGGCACGGTGGGAACACACTGACCAGGCGAAGGGCCAGGTCCGTCGGGCACTGGCCTTCGCGACGGAAAGGGGTACTCGTGCGCGCCCGTACAGGCCGGCCGCGCGGGTACCAGCCAGGAGGGGGAATGATGAACAGGTCAAGATGGGGCGCAGGGCTGGCGCTGCTTGTGACGGCAGGAGTGACGATACCTATGCTCGCTGCTGGGGCCGGCGGGTCGGGCGAGGGGCAGGCCGCCAAAGCTGAGACGGCAGGAGTGACATCCAGGCTCGCTGCTGGGGCCGGCGGGTCGGGCGAGGGGCAGGCCGCCAAGGCTTCGGTGGTCCGTGACCGGGTCATGTCCTGGAACTCCAACGGGCAGGACCTCGGCACACCGCAGCTCGTTGCCGAGCAGATCATGCGTTTCAAGCCCCAGATCGCCCTGCTCCAGGAATCGTGCCACGGCGAGGTGGACGAGGCTGTCAAGATGCTGAAGCGACAGGGGCTGGAGTACGACGCCTATCCCGGGCAGTGGACCGACCTCAACACCTGCGACGGCACCAAAATGCTGGGGTCGGTGGCCCTGGCAGCCAAGGGCACCAAGGTCGACGGATACGGTGCTGACCCCTACAAGGACAGAGACTTCAACGAGAACCGGAACCTCACGTTCTTCATAACCCGTCTCGCGGGTCGGGACGTCCGGGTGTTCAACACGCAGCTCAGCGACGCCGGGGATAGAGACCTCCGCGTCAAACAGGTGGACCAGCTGATGGATGCCGTCCCTGGCATGCCGAACACGCTGATTGCCGGTGACTTCAACGCCCAGCCCTGGTCGCCCCAGTACCCGGAAATGGGGCGGATCTGGAAGTCAGGGTTCTCGGACGTCGACCCGTTCTGCAAGCAGACCTGGGACAGCCGCTGCAACGGCACGCAGGTCGGTTCGGGCAAGAAGTTCGACTACATCCTCCACAAGGGGCTGAACTCCCGGAATTGCATGCTGCACACGGTGAACGACGACCACCGCGTGGTGGTCAGTGACCTGACCGCCGGTCAGGCATCGGGCAGGCCCTGCTCCCTGGTCTGACCAGGCATCCATCTCGGGGCATCCGGGCGCCGGCCCGGCCGGCAAGCGCAACGCCGACCGCGGCCGGCGTTAAACGCGGGCGCCCGCACTTTCTGAGAGAACCACCTTGTGACCGGGATTCTTCGGGCCTCCAGCATGGTGAAGTGGCGGACCCGACAGCCAGCGGAACACACGGCACGCTGAGCGGCCATGGCGGACAGCGAGCCGCGCCACGTCGCGTACCCGCTGCTCATCTGTCCACTCGTTCCTCCGCCAGAGGCCAGGACTTGAGCACGTGCCCGTCCGCCCTTCTCGTGAGGCGGATGGTTACCCCGGTGCTGTCACCGCCGTACTGGCCGACCCAGGCACGGTATTTACGATCGGCGGTCTCCCACTCCTCCCAGTCGCCGGTGATGACGGGGCCGCGGTGACCGGTGTGTGGGGGAGGACAAGGACACGGCGCTGCGCAAGTATCGCGAGCAGCTCGGGCTCTACGGCAGCGGCTCCCACGTCCTGCAACTCGTCGAAGTGACCGACGACGGCGAGCGGCACCTACTCAGAATGTGGCCCCCGAACCAGCCACAGGAGTAAAGAAGGGGTATCGCTCAGGCACGCCGCAGAGGAGAGGGCGGCTGCATACCGAAGCGGCGCTCTGCTGCTGCCAGGTTTCGCCCAGGACCTGCTGACAGGCGGTTGGTACGCGTCCGTGAAAAGAACCGCGGCCTTCTCTCGGCCGGGATCGTCTAGATGTCGAGACGGTCCCGCCCGAGACGAACGCGGGTACCGGAGCGCCCGGATGTGGCCACGGACCGCGCGGCGCCAACGGCGTCGGACCGCACCGCTCGGCTACGGTCGGCTGGTGCGCAGGCGGTCGTCGATAGTCACCACCACCGGCGCTCCCTCCGCGTGTACCGCGTCGTACAGCACCTTGGCCGTAGACCGGTAGACCTGGGAGGCCATCGCCCAATCGGCATATGCGGCCAGCTTGTCGTCGCTGTCGTCCGCCCCGTGCGGGGGCTTCGCCGCACGGTAGAGAGCCAGGAGCACCGCGACGAGGGACCGGCCGGAGAGCACGGCGGCCACCAGCCCGGCCTCACGTTCTTCAAGAGCCGGGGCACGGAAGTGCGGGTGGGAACCGGCCAGGGACGCCACGAACTCCCACGTGTCCCGGTGGCAGACCAGTGTGGCCGACGCGACCCGCCCGGCCCGCATGATCGCCCAGATCCGCCCGGCCTCACTCAGGGCGGCCGGTTCCTTCACTTCGCTGGGCGCTGGTTCTCCGACGCCGGCTTCCTGCGCCGCCTGGAGGGCGGCCTGCTCCTGCTGCTCTTCGTGTTCCTCGGCGCGACCCGGTTCGGACAGCGCGGCCGCCGCCGGTTCCTTGCCTGCCTTCGGAGCGTCCTCCCTTGGCTCCGCAGTATCCGCCGATTCCTGATCATCCAGAGCGTCGTCCGTCTCCGGGCCGGCGCCCAAGGGGAAGGATGTCGATGCCGGCTCCTCCATCAGCTGCCGCTGTTGTGGGAGGACACCGTGCTCCTCCTCAATTCCTGCGGCCGCGTCGGGCGGCCCGCCGGAAGACACCGGCGCCGCAGTCCGGAGGAGGGCGAGCACCTCCCCGACTTCCAGACGAAGACTGTCCAGCCCGCTGCGCAACTGGTCGACATCCCGCCGTAGTTCGGCCACTGCGGTGACTGCGTCACCGGCCCGTTTGCCAGCGCTGTTCGCACTGGCGCGCGTCTCTTGCTGGGACGACTTCAGGTCGGCCAGGCCGCTGTCCCGCAAGGTGGTGATCTCGTGGGTGAACGTCGCTCGCAGGTCCCGGTCCAGATCGCCCACGCGGCTGTCCAGGTCATCGACCGATTTCTTCATCTCGTTCTTCGTGTCGATCAGCAGCGTGATGACATCGTCCCTGCGCGCCAAGACATCCCTCCAACAGGCTCGCGTAACAAGATAGTTGCGCTGCGTAGTTTTCCGAAGCGGAGGAGGATTCCTGCCCGAGTAGGGCCAGATTGGCCGGTTCGTCACACGAAGTGGCCGAACAAGCGACACCGAGCCGCCGTGAAACAGCCAGGCGTGCCGCCGACGGGCCCGGGGATGCACCACTCCATCCATCGGCGGTCGCTTTGGTTCCGCGAGGTTTTTGCCGCGCGGGGAATGAATCACGCCAGCGTTCCCGAAGATCGGGTGGGCTGGTGCCGTAGTCGCGATACTCGAAGCCGCGCGCCATCTGAAGGCGGGATGAGGAAGCTTGCGACGGGGGAGCCGGTGACCGAGACGGAACATGATCTGCACGAGCGGCACAAGGGCCTCGCCCGCGCTCTGGCTGACCAGCATGCGCGCGTCGGTGCTCTCGGGTCCGGCGACGCGGTGACCGATGAGGCGTTCGATGCCCTGGTGGGTCGGGCGGAGGAGCTGTTGGCGTTCGAGCAGCAGATGCCGGCCAAGCTCGCCGAACCGCAGCGGCTGCGCAGCGAGAAGGTCATCTTCTGGTCCTGGCGTGCACAGAGTGGCGTGGCCGCTGCGCTCATCGCTGCGGTGTTCCTCTTCGGGCACACCGCCTGGTGGCTCGCGTTGATCATTCCCCACGCGCTGGCTACTCTCACCGGCTGGTCGCTGAAAGCGAGCCCGAAGGAGCACAAGGCCCGGCGTAAAGCGGCCATCGGCCTGCACCTCGTGGGAGTGCTGCTCGTCCTGGTCACCCTGGGAGTCTTGTCCGCATGGTTCATCATCGCCGTCCTGTTCGGCTGGGCCGTGGTCGGCATCGCCTCCGCGGATGAGCAGGGGGCCGTGAAATGAGCGAAGAACTTGAATACCAGATGGAGGCCACCGAACGGCGCGTCCGCGACCTGGACAGGCGCCTCGACGACCTGGACAGCGAGCACGAGAGCCTGAAGACCCGGTTCGGATACACCGACGATCTGGACTACGAGCTGCGCGATATCCGCAGCGACATCGAACAGGTCGACGGCAGAGTCGATGAGATCCGAGAAGAGCTGGGCGGCCGCGTCGACACCGCGGAACAGGCAGTCGCGCGTCTCACCCGACACGTACGGCTGCTGGAAGGCCAGATCATGGCCGCCGGCGGAGCTCCCGCCGCGGACCTGGACACCTTCACCAAGGACCAGCGCTCCCTGGCACGCACCATGCAGTCCGGCTGGAACGCCGCCGAGTTCCTCCTCAGCGACCATTCACGCGGCATCCACCGGGCACGCGTGGAACGCTTCCGCAACACGCGAGCCCGACACCAAACGGCCCGGGAAGAAGTCGTCGAGCTGACCGGCACGCTGGCCGGCACCCGCTACGGCACACAAGACCACACCGAAGCCGCCACCCAACTGCGCAGCGCCATCACAACCGAGGCCACACTGCGCCAGGGCCTGGCCCGGCAGGAAGCCGAGGCACAGGAAGCCTCCGAGGCCCTGGCCGCGGACACCACGGCCCGCGCCGACAAGCAGCCGGCAATAGCGGCAGGCGTCCGGGCGGAGAAGCGGCTCACGCTGGCCCTTCGCGGGCGGCTGGACGACGCCGTCAGCAGCCGCTCCCTTCTGCCGGCCTGGTTCGCCACCGTTCTCGGCGCGGCGCCACCGGCCCGTGGCACCGAACGTTGGATGGAGTGCGCCACCCACGTCCTGCTGTACCGGCTCACCTACGGCATCGACGACCAGGTCGTCGCGCTCGGCCCCGCACCCAGTGCCGCACAGCCGCACCGGCGCCAGCGGTACGAGAAGCTCCGCGAGGACCTACGCCGGTGGTGAAGACCCCGTTACGGCGACGCCGGCCGCCTGGCGACCCGATGGACGACGCCGGGCGGCGCTACACGGCGCGCTGGTCCTCTTCGAGTACGAGGTCCTCCCCGAAGCCCGTGAGATCCGCATACCCGTCGTGGTCTGGTGCGGCTGACCGCAGAGAACAACCGCGCGAGGCCCGCACGCCACCGGCCGGCACGGCCCGCGCCGTATCGAGACCGCCGTACACCGCACGCCGGCCCCAGCAAGGCCCGGCCCGCGAAGGAGCGCAGATGCCAACCCCCTTCCAGCAGCTCTCCGCTCACCGTGAACTCAGCGCGCTCCGAACCGTACTGAAATGTTCCGGCAAGACGACCGCGCTCCGAGAGGGACCCGCTGACGAGCCCGGACAGAATGCGGCCTGGCTCGCGTTTCTGTGTCCCGCGCACTCAGAGAGCCTGCCCGAATGGCCTGGCGCAAGGACCCATCCCGACAGCGATTCGCTCCCCTGCGGGACCGTCCTGGACTTCCGCGCCACCGAGCAGCTGCTCCAGTCGCACGCCGATCTGTGGCTGACGCCCCTGACTGGAGTACGCCCGGATGCCTCCCGCGGTGCCTGGCCCGACTTCCTGGACCAGGCCGGCCGAGTGTTGCGCGACCGCCTGGAGCAAGACGACGGTGCCGATGAGGACGGGCCTTTGCAAAGCATCGTGATGATGATGGGCATGGCTCGCCGGTCCGCGGCCAGCGACGACCTCCACCAGGCGACAATATCCCTCGGCTACTGCGAGACCCTCACCCAGAGCCTGTAGTCGTCGCTGCCAACTCGCTGTCCACCGCCGAGCTGGGCTCTGGTGTCGCCGTCCGTCAGGCGGTGCGCGCGGTCTGGCGGACGGCATCGAGAACACCGTGGCCGGGGCCTTTCCAAGTTTCCTGGCGGCAGGTCCTGGCCGTTGTCAGGTATGTGTGAGGGCGGGAGGTGGTGCGCTGAGGGTGGCTCCGAAGGTGGCGAAGATGTCGGTGAGTCGGCTGCCGGGGGTGGCGGCCGGCGCGGGGCCGCGCGGGGGGTGCGAAGGCCCCCCGGTTGACGAGATCGACGCGGCCGGGGTGGCACTGTCCTGCCACAGCGGGTAGAAGGTCGCGGGGTCGCCCTGAAGGACTCGCACGAGCCGTTCGGTGGATGGCCAGGCGGGCAGCAGTGTGCCGTTGAGGGCTGCGCTGATCTGTTCGGGCGTGAGCGCGTGGTCGAGGACGATGGCGATGGCGCGGGCTGTGGGCGTCCCGCAGCGCTGGTGGAGGGCGCTGAGGGCGGAAGCGAGGTCGGCGCCGGGTGTGGCCTTCCCCAAGGAGGTGCTCGCGCGGGATTTGCGGTGCAGTTTCTCGACGGTCAGGTAGCGGTCCTCGTCCTCCCAGATCCGTCGCAGGGTGCACACGTCGGCTCCCAGCGCGCGTCCGAGGCGTTCGGTCACCTCCCAGGAGGGGAAGCGCTGGCCGGCCAGGACGCGGCTGAGGTAGGAGGCTGAGACGCCGACGCGCAGTCCGAGGTGACGTAGTGGCATGCGCGCGGCTCGTTGGAGGCGGGAGAGGACGGGGGCGAGCTGTTTGCGTGCGCGCAGGTGGACGGGCGCCGCGTCCTTGGGTGGGGGGTCCTCGACGAGTTGCGCAGGTGGGGGGCGTCGGTGGCGTCGGGGCGGGGGTTGCCGGGGTGGAGTCGGTTGTAGCGGCGGTGGTGGAAGTGACGCCGGGCGGTCTCGGGGCTATTGCGTAGATAGACGGCCCGGGCGAAGCATCCCCCTCCGGCGCCCGGCACAACGAGCCGTACGCCCGCCACGGACAGAGCGGACACCGCCACGCACGCCCTCCGCCTGCCGCACTCCTATCCGTTAGCAGTACGGATCTGCGTACTCCGCCACGGAAAGACGCGCCGGTGAGCCAGCATGAAGACATGCCCGAACCCCACGCGACCGTGATGGAAATCGTCCGCGCCTCCATGAACCCTGCCTGCCGCACGACCACACGTCGTACCGATCACCCCGCCTGCCGCGTCATGGCCCGCGAAGCGCACGCCGACGCCGACGACGGTGGCATGGACCGTGTACTGCTCCTGGCGACAGGCACGGCAGCCAGCGCAACGGCGGTGACTACCGTTCTCGCCCAGGAGAGCGACCAGACACCCGAGACTCTCGTGGACTCGATGGAGTCGGCAGCAGCCGCCCGAGGCAAGGAATTTTCTATCGGCCCGGTCCTGCGGGGCATGCTCACGGACCACGGCGGGCCCGGTGCAGAGGAGCTCGGGAAGGCATTCGCGCGAGACCAGGGTGAGTTCTACGACCTGGTGGTGGAGCTCGCCGACTACACCGCCAGCTGCATCCAGATGCGCGCCGTCAAATTCCGCGTTCCGGTGCGGGAGTCCCTGAACGACCTGAACGAGATGCTCAAGGACTTCGTCAGTGCGTAGCGCGGAAACCGCCCTCCCCGCCCAGAGTCCCCGACCGCGCCAGACCCTCCACCACTCTCTCGGCTGCTCCTCGGCCGGCATCGCCGGTTGAGCCTGGGCCTGGTCGCGGCGGCGTCCGTGACCAGGCCCAGGATGCTTCAGCTCGCGATCTCGGTGCTCACCCTCGCCGCGGGGCACTCGGTGGCGCGCTGGGTGAGGGCGTTCTTCTCCGCCCGGTCGATGGTGAGTTGCCAGCGGGTTTTGGTGGCGACCCAGTCGGACAGGTACTGACACGACGCGTCGGCGCTCGGCACCCACCACGTGCTGGGGTCCTGGTCGCTTTTCTGGCGATTCGATCGCGCAGTGACCGCGACGAGACTGCGTTCGCTACCAAGATCGTTGGCGTAGCGCATGCGCCGGTCCGCATCCCATTTCGACGCCCCGCTGTCCCACGCCTCGGCCAAGGGGACCATGTGATCGATATCGAGGGCCCCAGCCTTGCTCACGGTGATGTCGTCGTAGTACGAACGCCACTGACCTCCCAAAATCTTGCAGCCCGCGCCGACCGTGGGCTTTTCGACCGCCTCGGCAATCAGCACCTCGGCGCGCGTGTTGCAGCCGTCGCGGTCCGCGTCCACCCAGTGTTTGAAGGACGTCCTCTTGTAGCCCGCCCTCGACTCCTCGTCGACGGGCAGGGCCTGGACGGCGCGCTGCACCGGCAGGTCGACGCGCTGGGGAGCGGGCTCGGCCACAGCCGGAGCCGCGGCGGCCAGGAGCGGGGTGGCAAGGGCGGCGGCCAGCAGGCTGCGGGTCATAGTGATCACGTCGTAGTCGTATCGCCCGCAGCCTCTCATGTGTTCCGCATGGCAAAGCAGTTCACCCGACCGAGGGGCGCCGGGCTGGACGCGTAGCCTCCAGCTGCGACTGAGCATTCCAGTTGGCCCGTTGAGCACCACAGCTGGCTAACTGGAACATGGCCTCGTGCCGAGGCGATACTCCTTCGACTACGGTCGGCTACCGCTTCACACGGCCACGAATGGCGAGGGCAGCTAGACCGAGCAGGACCGGCTCGGTGACACGGGAGGCCATCTCGGTGTACGTGCCGAAGGTGGTCAGGCCCTGACCGGAAGAACGGAATACTACCGAGTTGATGACCACTCGCAATGACTTCTCGAACCGGTCAGGGGTCATGCGTTGTGTGAGCGGTCCGTCAGGCGTGGCTGCCTCGGGAGTGTCGGTGGTCAGCGAGATGCGCTGGTCTGTGAGCTTGCCGGTGGTCTCGGGTTTCTGGTCATCCTTGGGCAGGCCCCACAGCGTCATCAGCAGCACGGTGGTGGTCATGGCCAGCAACAGCCACCCGAGGGCGCGGGAAGCGCGCAGGCCGTACCCCGATACCGCCCAGTACGCGGCGAGCACGCTCCGCTCACCCAAGGGAATGTCGTCAGCGTGGCGGCGCATTTCCATCTCGCCGTAATAAAAATCCGCTGCTCCGGGCTCGTGTTTGCCGTCCTCGAATGCCTTGCGTAGCTGCCGGTATACAGGCGCCAGCGCCGCCGGGTCCAGTACATCAACCCCCTCTGGGGCGGGAGTCGTCCAGCCATCCGTGCCGGTACTGCGGGCGGTACGCCAGTGCTGCTCTTCGGCCAGGGTGCGGCGCGGCGTCCAGCGAACGGGCCATACCCCGCGCCGGCGCAGGCCGGATGGGGTGGCGGGCAGGTGATAGAGCCCTTCCAGTCGTAGTTGGTCGAGGTGCACGGTCCCAGCAAAGAGGCACTGGGTGAGGTCGATATCGGCGAGCAGAAGATGTGCGGCGTCCGCGCCTCGCAGGGACACCACCTGCACACGGGGGTTCTGCCGATCCAGTTCGGGCTCTTCCGACCCCGGGGGATCGGTAAATGGCAGCGTGAACGGCCGGGAGTGAGTGGCGACAATTACTGGGTATTCCAATACTGCGTCGCTCAAGTCGACGGTTGCATAGCGTAGGCGCAGTGCTGCCGTGGCGGCCCATCGCGTCCGTCGGCACAGCACCGTGGGCGCCGCCACTTCGATTGTCACGGCTGCCCCAAACGTCGCCTCCGAGAGATCCAGCGTCCCGCAGCAAGACATGGGCCCCAGTTTGGGCGCGCGTTGGAAGTTTGTTCGGTGGAATTTGGTGTCGCCCTTGATGCGCGCGTCTGCGAACGAGGCAAGCCCGCCAAACTCCATCATGTGGAACGAGGCGCTGCCACTGATGTCCACCTTCGTGAAGATGCCATTCCCGCCGATTCTCGCCAGGGCGAACGAGATGTCACCGTCGACCTCTACATGGAAGAAGTTGACGTGATTGCTGAATTCTGACCGGCTGAAATCGGTTTTCCCCTTGAATGTCGCCCCCACGAATTCAACGTCCCCGCGAAAGCGCGCCTCGGTGAACCTGGCCTCACCATTGAATACCGCCCTCGTGAAGCGGACATCCCCCTCAAACTCCGCATCCATGAATAAGGCGCTTCCCAGGTGGGCCCGGTCGTCGGCAGTGGGCGTGAGCGCGGAGAGCAGTTTTGCCAGTAGTACCCCGTCGAACCGGGTGCCTCGGTGGTCGATGTCGGCGCCGGGCTGCAAGCTCGCCAAGTAGGCCGAACGATCGGCTTCCTCGAGGTGAGCCAGGCAGTAGTCATGCGATCCGACCCTGATCCCGCGGCAGTCAGGCTCAGCTTCGTGTCCGCAGTGCGGCCAGGGAGGGGTGGGGGTGGTTGGCACGGTGCCGTTGCTAGCGGTCATGACCGGGGGGACGATGGCGCGCCGACCACAGGTTGCTGAGGCAGCCGAAGCGACAATCTTGGACAAGTATCTGCTGGTTCCAGTCGGTGGAGCAGGCAGGGCACCAAGCGCTCAACTGGCCAACAGAAGGGCTCAGTCACACCAGACCGCACCGGCAATGGACCGTCCCGCGCACCAAATAATCGAACACGATATCGTTTCTAGCGTGGGTGAAGGTGATTCTACTCGGCAACGGGAAGCGGTGGAGGCACGGCCGTGGCGTGCCAAGGATGGTCCCGGGTCTCAGCTTGTTGTTTATCTGAAGAGGTCGAAACGGGCCTCCTCAGATAAGCAACAAGCTCAGTGTCCCTCGAAATCGGGAAGTTCATCAGGGGAGAGGTCGGGGCGTAGGCGTCTGATTCGCACCGGATGTCTCCACCGGCCGCGGTCCTGGGCCGCGTCGCCCTCAAACTCCACGACGGCCGTTGGCCGCACGCACCGGTGCTCCAGCGCCTCGCGCGTGCCCCAGCCGGCGGAGAAGGTGACTTCCCGCCAGGGGTGGTCGGGCGCGGCCGCCCCCAGGACGCCGCCGATCTGCTGGCGCAGCGAGAGGGGCAGCGGGGTGCTGCGGGCGACCAGCCGCAGGCGGCCTGCCTCGTCCCAGCGGCCGAGGAGCACGGTGTGCGGCATGGTGAGGGGGCCGGTGACCGCGCCGATCACCGCGTCGTGCGCACTGCGCGAGCACTGGCAGATATGCAGTATTTGGAAGGTGCGCTATTCACGCTCAGACGTGCCGGGACGGGGTGATCTGCCCGGGGCGGAGGGAGGACTGAAGGGGCTGGCGCAGGTCTTCGCCATGGTGCTGGGCCTCGTCACCAGCGCAGCAGTGGCCCGCGCTGTCGGCTTCTCCTTGGCGCCATGGTCGCGGCGCCGGGAGTTTTCGCTGCACCGACAGCGTCTGCTGCGACGCGGCGAAGACTCCCGGCGCCGACCACGAGTCCCGCTCGTCAGACTGCGCCGCACCGGACCGCACCGCCAGGACGCGGCCGGGCCAGCTCCCGCATGCCGCCTGACCTACTCATCGATGTCCGGACGTCGTCATGGGTCCCGGGGGCCGTACAGCAAAGGCTTTACGAAGAGCTACGATCCTGTCTACTGGCTGTCCTCTGCCGCCAGATCCTGCACGTGTGCCACGGCCTCGCCCAAAAGTCGTGCGGGGACGAGCCAGTAGTCGTAAATGCCGCCCTGCGCGGAGTTGTAGCCGCAGAGCACGGCCACGCCCGTGCCGAGTTGGTCCTTGAGCTCGCTGGCCAGCCAGCCTACAAAGCCGCTGTTGTCGGCCGCTGCCGGGAAGTGGAAGGCGAAGACGCCGAAGACCTCCGCCTCGTCGCCCTGCGCCGGTCCGAGGACCGACCAGCTCTCCTCGTCGCGCACCAGAGCCAGCGCGTCGGCGGACGGCTGCGGTACCGGCCCTCCGGGGTGCTCGTGGTACGCCCAGTGCCCAGGCAATACCTCGAAGGCGGCTTCCGCCAGCACCCGGCGCAGCCGCGCGCGAGTTTCCTGTTGTGTTTCGTGACTGATGCTAACCATGGGCCGTTCAACCGCGGACATCACACCGAGATTCCCGCCCCGGATGCCGAGGGGTCGTCACCATCAGTCACCATAACTACGTACAGCTACTTTCCGCTTGGTCGCGCCGACCCGAGCGGAGGGCCCTGTGGGTGGCGGGCGGCGAGGTAGTCGGTCCACCGGCCGCCGGCGAATTGAGCCCATCGGTGGGCGGTGGCGGGGTGAGGCCGAACAGGTCGGCGACCACGGCGGGTGGCAGGTCGGTGATGGCTTCCATCATTGCGGTGTTGCGTGCGGCCCGGACCGGCAGCTCATAGCGCCTGAGGGTGTCGGCCAGCCCCATGGAAATGCGGGGGCGGCCCAGGCTGTGGCCCGGCAGCAGGTAGCCGGTGGCATCGTGAAGCTGCCGCTGATGTGCAGGAGCACCGTGGAGACTTGAGAACTGCGTTTCGATCAGGTGGGCCAGCGCGGGCGGGAGAACCATGGGGTGGCGGTCGAGCGTGAGGTAGGTCGCTTGGGCATCCCGGTGAAAGTGGTCGGCGGTCAGCTCGACGATCCGGGACAGGGGGAGGGCGTAGAGGCGGACCTCGAGGGGGAGGGTGGCCTCGTGGAGGCGGCGGTGGAGCTGCCGGTGGAGGAGGTCCTCGGGCTGGAAGTGCTCAGGACTTCGGCTGGGCGGGTAGTGGAGGGTGACCCCGTGGGTGAGGTTGCGGGCTTTCGCCCAGCGGAGGAAGGGGATGATGCGGCTGCGCATGGTGGGGTGCTCGATCAGCCACAGGTCCAGGTCGGTTTGTGTGAGGGAAGCGAACTGGATGTTCTGGGTGTCCAGCCAGGTCAGGAAGGCGGCGGCGAAGCGGATGTCGCGGCAATCTCCCTTGTAGGCGCCCAGGCTGTAGCGCCCGCGCGTTGAGCGGCGGCGTGCGTCTCGCACCACGCCCCATTCGGCGAAGGGCCTGATGATGGTGACGTGGTGGGCTGGTAGTTGGGTGAGAGTACGTGCGAGCCAGATTTCCAGCCGGGCGAAATTCTCATCCCGCCTGGGGAGGATGCCTGCGGTGACCAGGAGGTCGCGCACATAGCGCATGGAGTTGTTTGGCGGAGGAGCATCGAGGGTCTGGTGGCTGATCTTCGTCGGTTCCTGCGCCAGGCTGGCCAGCAGCGTGGAGACCGGGCTGCGGCGCAGCCATTCAAGGACGGGGTAGGGGTTGTCCGCTTGAGCCAGGACATCTGCGAGTGGCTCCAGGACGGGCGGGACGGTGTTTTCATCGGTGGAGAGCAGGCTGCGTACCTTGCGTGTGAGTGAGTAGTGCGGGCACAGGCTGTCCGGCCGCAGAAGGCCAGTAGAGGAGCATCGCGCGCAAGCCGCCGCGGAGTTTTGGTGCCCGCAGCACGCGCCGCACAGATCTTCACCCTCATCAGTTCGGCCGACGAGAATCCCGCTTCGCCCGCACTGGCTGCAAGGGGCAGGTGTGCGGCGCCGCCATCGGTAACAGCGGTCGCACACCGGACCCAGGGGCCAGGTCGTCTTGACCGGCTGCTGCTGCCCGCAGATGCCGCAGGTGCGCAGGGGCCGTGGGGTGCAGGTGGAGCAGTGGAAAGCCCCCCGGCCCTTGTCGATGTGCTGGCCCTGCCGGATACGGCCGCACACACAGCACGGCTTCTTCGGCTCCTGGTAGCAGTCGCCGCAGATATCCGGCTGCCCTCCCTTGGCCTTCGACCGGATCGAGGCGATACGGCCGCACACCCCACACTTCCTCGGCGGACTGGTGTAACAGCTGCTGCACACTGGGCCTTGCGGTGTGTGTGCGTTGACCCGGCGCTGACGGCCGCAGCGCACGCAGCGACGGCGGTGGACCGGGCAGCAGATCTGACACAGAAGCCGGCCCTCGCTCCCGTTGCGGCGGCAGATCATCAAGCGGTGGCAGTTCTCGCACTCCTGCCGGGCGTCGGGCTCTCTGTCCCGGGAGGGCTTGCAGATGGTTCCCTCGGGTCGGCGGACGTGCAGCCTCCTGACCTTCCCGCACCGGGCGTAGGAACTATGTTGGCGCCGCGACGCGCACGTTCCGCAGACTCGGCCATCAAAGGTGGACCCGCACGGCAGGGGGCTGGTGCGGCCACAGTCCGCGCACGCCACACGCGCCACCGTAGCCCCGTGCCCAGCATTGACCAGCAGGTCCAAGACCCTGACCAGTACCGCCGGACAATGAGGGGAGGAAGATGTCAAGGCATCCGGGTGCTGCCGCAAGTGCTCCGCCAGAGCGTGCGCGTTCGGACCGCGCCATGCCCTGGCCCCCTCCAGCACCGCCTGGACCGTCTCCCGGTCCAGTCCTGGCCCGATGGCCTCAATCAGACAAGTCCGAATCAGGGAACGGGCTTCCTCCAGTTCGGCCCGGAGCCGAATCTGGTCGGGGGTTAAGTAGCCGGGCCTCCTCATGGCTGCCCCGGCCGACGGATCACCGTGCGCCGGCAGCTCCGCGAGTTGGTCGGCGGCCCGGACGATCTCGGGGAAGGCGCCGCCCATGTCCGTGCCCCGCCGGGCCTGGAGGTAGGTGCCGCCGGGACGCGCGAAGCGGATACAGCGGAAGCCGTCCCACTTGGCCTCGTACCAAAGCCCCCGGCGGCGGGGAAGGTCCTCGATCGGGCGGGCGAGCATGGGAGCGATCGGCGGGGACAGAGCAGGCACACGGCCACCAGGGTGCAGCGCGGGGGATAAACGGGTGTCGCGAGTGTGCACCGACCCGGAGGTGTCCCTGGGACGGGCATGCCCGTGCCGCCAGCATCGGCGTCACCAGCGGAGTGGTGCTGAGTGTGATCCAGGTTTTTCGGAGTTCGGCGGTCTGTGGATGTCGAGAACGTGCCACCGGCTCCGTCCCAGGGACATCAGCGGCCAGCACCGGCCGCACGGGGAAGAAGGAGAAACCAGCATGGCGATTCAGCGGATGGACAACGTCGGCATCGTCGTCGAGGACATGGATGCCGCCATTGCGTTCTTCGTGGAACTCGGTATGGAGCTGGAGGGCAGGGCGCAGGTCGAGGGCCTCGTCGCCGACCAGTGCACCGGACTCGACGGCGTCCGCTGTGACATCGCGATGGTCCGGACCCCGGACGGTCACAGCCGGCTCGAGCTGGCGAAGTACCGCAGCCCCGCGGCGATCAGCGCCGGGCCGCGCAACCGGCCGCACAACATTCTGGGCACGCACCGCGTCATGTTCGCCGTCGACGACATCGAGGACACCGTTGCCCGCCTGCGCCCTCACGGCGCCGAACTCGTCGGCCAGATCGCCCGGTTCGAGGACAGCTATCTGCTCTGCTACCTCCGCGGCCCGGAGGGAATCATCGTCGGACTGGCCGAGCAACTGCGCTGAGAAGGAGGAACCGAACCATGCAGTCGAACGAGATCACCGAGGTTTGAACCGCCCGATCAGCCAGGAGCTGCCTGGCTCGGCGAGCGCGCTCAGCAACCCGGCTGGCTGTTTCGATGCCGCGCGTCACTGGAGGAGCTGGATCTTCAAGGGGCGTGCTGGCTCCCGCCCCCGCCAGAGGGGAGCCAGCACGGTGTTCAGTGGGCGAGTTCGGTGTCGATGCGGGTATCGGGGCACTGGGCGGCGCGGTCGGTGAGGGCCTGCTTCTCCGCCTGGTCGATGGTGAGCTTCCAGCGGGTCTTGGTGGCCACCCAGTCCGACAGGTACTGGCAGGACGCGTCGGCACTCGGTACCCACCAGTCGGTGGGGTCTTTGTCTCCCTTGGCTCGGTTGTGCTTCGCGGTCACGGCCACCAGGGAGCGCTCGCTGCCGAGGTCGTTGGCGTAGGCTTCCCGCTGTTTCGCATCCCAGTTCGATGCACTTGAGTCCCATGCCTCGGCGAGGGGCACCATGTGGTCGATGTCCAGGCTGCGGGGGTCGCTCGTGTCCTGGCCGTCGTAGTAGGAATGCCACCGACCGCCGGTGAGAGAGCAGCCCTTGCCCACGGCCGGCTTTTCGACGGCCTCCTGGATGAGTACTTCCTGGCGGGTGTTGCAGCCGTCCCGGTCGGCGTCGATCCAGTGCTTGAAGGACGTGCGCTTGTAGCCAGTGCGGTCCTCGGTCTGCACCGTGAGCTGCTCGATCGCGTCGGCCACAGGCACACGCACCCGCTCCGCACCTGGCGCGGCCGGCTCGGCGAGCGCGGGCGCGGCAATGGACAGCACGGATGCGGACAAGGTGGCGGCCAGCAGACCGCGCATCAGGGTGTTCATGTGGTGATTCCTAGCGGCATGAGCCCGCCCATCTGCACCGCAGAAGGGAGAAACCACACGATGTGCTGACGCACTCGTACGCAGAGGAGGAGTCCGTCGGCATCCGCAGGGCTGAGGCCCGGGGTCAGGGCGCCGGCAGCTGGCTTGTGGGCGTGGCCTGGTCGGCGGGCTGGTCCAACTGCTGCTGGCGGCGCCGCTGCTGCTCGTTGCGGTGGTCTTCGACGCGTTGGGTGAACTTCTCCAGCGGCTCGGCAACTTGGGCTGTTCGCCTTTCTGACCTTGTTCTATGCAGTGTGCTGACGCGGGTACCTGGGGAAGCATGGTGCGTTGTTGTCGCCCATGAGGGGGATCTGTGTCAAAGCACCTGCCAGCCGCACGGAAGTTCGCGAACGAGGCTGAGGAACTGCTGGGGAGCATCAACGACCCCGGACAGAAGGCGACGGTGTACGCCCTGCTTGCCATCGCCCACGGGGTGATGGAGGCCGGTTTTGACCTCAATGAGGTGAAGAGCGCCATCGAGACGAAGTGATCGGGTCTGGCATCCTGCTTTGGGCCCTCTTTTGAGGGCCCAAAAGTAGAACCCATGCACTGTTACCTGCATATCTGTGACGGCGTGATCAGGTGAGTCCGGCGGTGGCGTTCACGGCTCGCCCGTGCGCTGGCACTCAAGACAGCGAGGACCATTGCCGCTCGCGTTGTTGGGACAGTGAACATGCCCAAGAACGCCGCGGGAACGGGCGTGAGGTAGTCGCTGTAAAGGCCCCGTCGCACGCCGACGGCGCGCCGCGCCTCCCACCCGCCGCGTGACGCCGCCGCCGGCCGCCGCCCTCGCGCAGCGCTTCTGCGAGTAGCGATTCAAGGTTTGTTGCAGGTTTTTTGCAAGGCTGGTGGAGCAGTGTGATTACTGCGGAATTTCGAGGCTGTTCGAGACAGCCGATTTCGTCGCTTACACCCGTCAAGGTCAGCAGTCTTTGGGTGAGTAGCCGTTCACGACCATCGGGGGAGATCCCACATGCGCAAGGTACGTTCTGCCTTAGCCGTTGCCAGCACCGCCGCACTTGCCGGCGTCCTCGCCCTACCCGGTACATCCGCAGCGACTCCCTCCGAGGGGGGTAGCGGCCCCCAGGGTGGACAGCGGCTCGTCACCACCACCTCTGCCACGCCCATGACTCCGGCAGGTGGTGCTACTGCCATGTCACCGAAGCCCCTGGCAACCCTGGCAGGTGGTGCTGCCGCCATGTTGCCGAAGCCCCTGGCAGGTGGCGTTGCCGCTGCAGCCGCATGTGGCACCTACACCCGCGTCCAGTCCTGCCGAGTTGTCAAGCATACGACCACCGTCTTCAACAAGCGGGGGGTTCCCATCGGTGAGGTCAAGAGCACGTCAACCCATGCACTGGTGTTCAGCACCAAGAGTCGTAAGTTTCGAGAGACCATTGTCCGGAAGGTCGACAGCATCACCGGCAAAGCGACAGGTATTCGTGAGACCCTGGCAGTCTCCTGCGGATCCCCTTGCCGGGCCACGAACAATTTTCCGCAAAACAGGGTATTGAAGCAGGGTGATATCATCAAGGGTACAATTGCCTACGCCGACGCGGTGAAGAAGGACAAGGTCCATTCCACGGCCACTCGCTACACCTGGACCGTTTCGAAGCCTCCGCACGTACCAGCAGCCACCACCTACAAGTCTATCGGTTATCGCTGTGACGATAAGATCAAGACGCGATCCGTGGGATGCGTGATTCCGAAGTTCCCGGAAGTGATGACCGCGATGAAAAAACTCCCTGGTATCGCGGCAAACATCCGCCGCATTCAGAACAACAGCCCTGGTCACTACGGGAAGCTGCACAGCGGTCACCCGTTGCATCGGATGATGGATGCGACGAAGCAAGGGAAGAACCGTAGGGCCGTGTGCGGCAGGCGCATTGTTGGACCTCGCCCGCGGCCGGGCGTCAGCTGCGACGAGTACCCCTTCGCCAGCACCCGCGAAGGCGGTACGGCTCTGAGTAAGAAGAACCGTGGCGTCGCCTGGGTGCCCGCATGGGAGCAAGGCAAGCAAGGGGGCTACATCACCGGATCCCACAACGACTGGCGGGCCCTCAACGGTGAGGCCTTCTACGTGGTGGTTTAACCTTGAGTGAGACATCCCTGCGTGTCAGTGCGGCCTACCACCAGTACACACTGGAGTGGGCCGCATGGGATCCCGACGCCATTCCCTTCAAAGGGGGAAATGGTTTGCTCTGGAATTCCGAGGGGCGCATTGTGGTGCTGACCGGTGTGGACTCCGGCGATATTCCCGTTGAGTTCGGAATCGATGACAGCGAACCTCCTCTCGACCTGGGCCCTTGGGAGGAGGTCGTCGAAGTCAGCGCCGTAATCACCGGGGACGCTATCAGTGTGTTCGTGCCTGATGGCATCCATATCGGTGACGTGGAACTCCCGGCAAGCCGGGAGATCTACCGGCTGCGTGTTCACGCCCGCGGTCGAGACGCCGGCTACGAAGCGGAGTTCATCGACGCCTCCGGGGGAGAGCACATGGTGGAAGAACATCTGATCCGCATCTGGCCCGCACCACCATCGCCTGAGAGCAGACTGAAACTGACAGACAGGGTTGGGGAAGTTAACCGTGCTCAGAAATAGGCGATGCCCGGAGGGCTGCTGCGGTGGCTGTGCTGCGGTAGACGTATCTGCCCTTGTCGTAGCGAGTGGCCACGGCCCGGGACTGCCTCAGCCTGTTGATCGCCCACTCATCGGGCCCGCCACGCAGGGCCCCGGCCACCCTGCAGTCCGGGGCCGTCTAACTGCGCTCAGGGTGAGTGCGTCAGGTGCTGGCCGCACGGTTTATGTATGGCCACCGCTCCGATCATCGTGTATCCGCCCGACGAGGAGGGCGGGTCCGCGCTGACGGGGCGATCCTCGGCCGGGCCTACGGCGTGACTGACCTGCTGGAGTTCTTACGCCGTGCCGGGCTGAACCCGGACGAAGTCGCGCTGGACGGCCCACTGATCGAATGGCGCGGTGGAGGGCCCTATGCCTGGGAGCCGGCGTCCGGCGGCAGCTCGTCGCCCCCGAGCGCACACCCCGGTCGGGCGCCACAGGTCGCCCGACCGGTCCGCGCGTGCCTCCGCCAACAGCTCGGCGGTCTTCCGGCAAGGTCACCCGGCGGGCTGGCCAGTAGTCGCGGCGGTGTACGGTCCGGGCCCTGATCGCGTACACCACATTGCCGTACGGCCGGCAACCGCGCCTTCGGCGGGGTGGTGTCAGCCGCAGTCGTTGCGGTTGATGCGCAAAGAGCGGGTCTGGTCGTTGAGGTTGTAGCCACGCAGGTCGTGGATGGAGCCGCCGCTCTTGGTGACGCACACCCATCGTCCGGCGAAGTTGCGCTTCTCGTAGACGCGGGCGGTGCGCTCGGAGTTGTTGCGCACCGAGCTGCCCCGGTCGCGGATGGCTGTGGGCAGGCCCTTCACGCTGCCGTCGACCGCGCGCTTGACCCACGGCTGGCCACCGAAGTTGATCTCGGGGTAGATGCACACGTAGCCACTGGGGCAGTCGATCACGGCTGATGTGGCGACCGCCGGCACGGCAGCGGCCAGAAGGGGCATGGCCAGGGCAGCGGCCACCAGGCCGCGGGAAAGGGAGTTCACGTCCGCATTCAAGCGCCGCTGCTTCACCAGCGCGGGCGATGGAAGGCAAAACCACCTGATCGGGGAAGAGTCAGCCCCGCCACGGCAGGCTGATCACTTCGGGAGAGGCTTCATGCGAGGGGGCGGAAAGCGCCCTTCACTCTGTCCCGGGCGGAACTCGAAGCACTCCGTGAGAGGTGATCCTGCACCCACGGGTTCTACCGGCGGTAGAATCGCGGGTATGGGGAAAGCGACGAGCATCAAGACCAGTGAGGATGTGCGCGACCGGCTGCACATCCTGGCCAGTGAGCGCGGCACCACGATCACCAAGCTGCTGGAGGAGCTCGCCTCCCGGGAGCTGACGGAGACCGAGCGGGAACAGCGCGCGCGTGAGGCAGCCGGTGAGCTGGGCGTCGACTACACCGAGCAGGTCCAGCAGAGCGGTCAGGACGCCTGGGCCAGGGTCCGTGCCCACCAGGGCGGCGCCGCGTGAGCTTGACGGCTGTCCTGGACCACACCGCGGTGTCCGCCCTGTACCGCGCGGACCCGTTCTTCACCGGCCTCTACATCGAGGCCTCGCGCGGCACCGGCCGCGTCCTCATCCCGTCCCTGGCGGTGCTTGCTGCCGAGCGGCATCTCCCGGGCGCGGGCCAGCACGCGGCCTCCCTGCGCTTCGCGGAGAGCGTGCCGTTCACGGACGCGCACGCGGTGGAGGCGATGGGCTGGACGAAGGCGGACTGGCCGGTGGCCCACGTCGCGGCGGTCGCCTGGCACGCGGTGAAGGCGGGCGAGCCGCTCACCGTGCTGTCGCTGGAGCCCGGACTGTACGCGGCGACCGGGATCACTCCGCTGGACCCCACCTGAGCCCCGCCCTGCAGGGCGGGGAGGGCGGGCCGTTTCCTCCGGGGACTGCGCCGGGGTTCAGCGCCGGGCGTCCAGGTACGAGCGGCGGGCGGTGACCAGGTCGCGCCATCGTGTGTGGACCTGGTCTGGGGGGCCGATCCAGCGGGTGGAGGCAGATGAGCCGGCGGGCTGCGGGCGGTTGGCCATGAAGTGCGCGATGTCGGCGTAGGAGGCGTAGTCACCCCGGTCGGCTATGGCGTTGAGGTGCTGGATGCTGTCGGCGAGCTGCTGCTGATCGTCACGGATGGCGTGGTGGAAGGCGAGGACGAGTTCGACGGTGGCCTCGGCGGCGGTCACGCCGGCGAGCCGGGCTTCGGTGCGCAGCACCTGGGCACGGTCATCGACGCCGGCTTCGCCGCGTCCGGCGTCCCGGGCGAGGGCGGCGGTGCGCACGGTCAGGGCGGTGGCGCGCAGATCGAGGCCCTGGAGAAGCACTTCGGCCAGGTCGATCTCGTCGTCGGCGGCCGCGGGGTCGGCGAAGGACAGGACGAGAGCACGCTGGGCCTGGCAGGTGGCACGCTCGCCGGCGACATCGTGTTCTTCGGCTTCGGCGCGTGCGGCACGGTAGGCGGCGGCCGCGCGGCCGAGGTCACCGTGAGGCCACCACACGTCGCCTTCGACGCGGTGTCCGCGGCCCTCCCAGCCCAGTTGCCGGGCTGTCTCCAGGCCGGTGGGGAAGTCACGGGCGATGCGGGCCAGGTGCGCGATGCCGCGACGGGCGGCCGGGGCGCGGCGGCCGCCGAGGTGGGCAGATGCCGCAGTACCGGGTGCGGTCGCTCCAGCTGGGGCGGCCGCACCGCTGCGGGCATCATCGGCCGGGCCAGCGCCGCGATCTCCTCCAGCTCGGCGCGGTGCTGGGGCAATGCGCGCAGCAGTCCTTGGTGCAGCGTCAGGAAGCGCCGGGCCTCGGTCTCGGTATAGGGCCGGGACCGTTCGGCAGCCAGCGCCGCGGACGCGTGGGGCGGGGAGCCGGATTCCTGCCGCAGCAGTGCCTGCCCGTTCCGGCCGAGCACCGTCAGCGCGGTGACAGCCGGGTGCGTCTGGGCGAGCGCAACGACGTCGTCCAGGGCGCGGTAGCAGGTGTCATGGCCGGCGCGGGAGGTGAAGCGGGCCGGGATGCCGGCCTGGAGGGCGCGGGCGTATCGCAGCGCAGCAGCCTGCCGGCTGTCGGCCCCTCGCACGGCGAGGACCACCAACTCGATCGGATATCCATCGCCCGCGAAAGGCAGGGCGCTGTCGAGGAATTCACCGGTGCTGCCCGGCGCACCTTCGATGAGCACATCCCCGCGTGCGCGCCGCACATACTCCTCAGCCTCGGCGAACCATGCCCGGTAGTCAGCACGGATCGCCGCCCCGGCGTTTCGAGGATCCTCCGTCAGCAGTTGCAGATAGTCCGGATGCGACGCCTTGAAGTCGTCACCGAGCAAATGCGCCGTCCCGGGACGCACGGCCCGCTTCACCATCCTGGCCGCCAGCAGTTTTCCCGCCCCCGGCTGGCCCAGCACGTAGACCCCGCGGGGGTCGTCCCGGCGGACGATGCCACTCAGGTACGACGGTGTGATCAGCTCCTCGAAGACCCACCGGTGTTCCTCGGCCGACAGCCGGTGGTAGTCCACCCCCGGTGCCTGGCGGCGAGGCTGGGCTATACGGCGGACCGGCTCCGCCCACGCGGCAGCACGCTCGACGTCTCGCTGGACCGCCAGGCGGCGGTCGTCGCAGGTGAGGTTGCGATGCAGGCGCCGATCAGTGCGTGCCAACTCGCGACGGAAGACGGCGGTCTCCGGCGCGCTCCAGGGCCGGGCGCGGTTCCGGGTCACCGCCCGGGCCGCGGCCGGGCGTTCCCGACTCCAGGCGCCGTCGACCAGTTCGTTGGCGTAGAGCACGGTGCCGTCGCGGCGCAGCACGGTGACGCGGTCGGCCAGCTGCTCGGCTTCGATGGCCGCGAGCACTGCGGGCATCCGCTGCGCGCAGGTGTCGTGGTTGTCCCACGACACGTACCGGCCACCGCCCCGCACCGGCTCGCTGAGGAAACGGTCGAGGATCCCCAGCTGGCTGAGCGCCTCGGGCGTCGCCACCGCCACCACCTCCAGGCGCGCCCCCGCCTCCCGGTAGGTGGCCGCCGATGCCCGGAACTCACCGATGTCCGCGAGAGCGGATTCGACCACGGCATCGAAACCCCGCTCGCGCACCAGGTCCTCGACGGCCGTCTGCCAGCGAGAGGTCTCTTCGCGCACCGCCGCGCCCGCGGTGCGCACATCGGCAGCGAGCGCGGCCAGGTAGCCGGGGTGAGCGGCCTTGTACAGGTCGCGGCCCACCCGCACGGCGCCACCCCGCCGCCGGAGAACAGCTTCGAGCAGATCGGCGATCTGCGTCTTCCCCGCCCCGGGCTGACCTCCGACCACGACGACCACGGGGCGCTCTTGGCGCACAGCCCCGCTCATAGCGGCCGGAAGGATCACCTGGCGCAGCAGGGCGAGGCTTTCCCGGTCCGTGAGCGCGTCCGGGGCCGGCCCGTCCACTGAACCGTCTTGCTGCACCAGGTGATCCCTCCGGCCATAGCCCTCAACCCGCATAGATTAAACAGAAGGCTACATCAAAGGTTAAGTGGATCCGCATTTGAGGGCTAAGAGATGCTAGGATTCGGCGCAGGAGGTAGCCCTATGGCAAGCCAGGAAGAGTTGTTCGCGTCCGTCGACGCGCTGCTGGAGGAGGAGCCGCTACCGCCCCCTGCGGAGCGCGCCCGGCTGCGAGCGGCCGCCGGCGTCACCCAGTCCCGCCTCGCGGCCGCGCTCAAGACATCAACGCAGACGGTGAAGAACTGGGAGAACGAGACCCGGAGCGAGCCAAGGCCACCGCGTCTGGAGCCATACAAGCGCCTGCTGAAGGGCTGGGCGGCGAAGTACCCCGCCCACGACGCTTCCGCACCGGACCCGGCCACCGTGTCCCAGCCGGAGTTGTCGGACGACGTTTACCGGGCCGGCGACTGAGTCGGAGGCCGCCGCTGCTCCGGCGGCCGCGCCGCGTCCGGCACGCACCACCAGGCCGACGGCGGAGTCGACGTCGCGCCGTCTGGGCGCGAAGAAGGCGGCCCCGGCTGACGCCCCGGCGGACGGCGCCGATCCGCGGTTCGAGATCGGCCCGCTGGCCGTCGTCGAAGTCGATGACGGGAGTGCTGGCGTACTGCGTCTGGCGCCCTTGCGCGCCCCGTTCCGCTCCCCCACCGCCGCCCTCCTAACACCCGGAGACGGCAGGCGACTTGAGCGCGGCAGCCCGGCGTCGGCCCACAGGCGATCTGCTCCTCGCGCACGCCGCGCTGCTCGCCGAACTCGCTCCCTGGTCCAGGACGTCGACGTCGGACAGCTGGCTTTCGCGGCCCGGACCGCCACCACCGAGCCGAAGCCGCCGGCGCCCGCGCGGCCCTACCCGCTCGTAACGCAGCATTTGCACGACCCCTTCCGACGCGCTGGCCTCACCCTGCGCAACAGATCCTGGGGGAGACCGTGAGACGCCTGGGGGACTGGGGCCCGAAACACCCTGAACGTCCGGGGACACCTGGGGGGCTGGGGCCCGTTCCTCGGCGGTTTGCAAATGCCTCATACATCAACCTGCAAAGTAGATACTGCGATATCATGGGAGACCGAGCGAGGAGGCTTTGATGGATGTGACGCTCTCCCAGGCCCGGGAGCGGTGGAGCGAAGTGGTCGAGCGCCTTCAGCAGGGCGATCAGGTCGTTTTGACCAACGCCAAGAGCGGTCAAGCAGCTCTGCTGCGCCGCCCTGAGGAGTCGGACCGGGCTCCCGCTGGGACGTGGACGAGCACTCGGGCCCGGCAGGAGCTGGGCAGTCTGATCTCCGCGGCCCAGGAGGAGCCGCAGCTTTTGACGGTCGGCGCGCGTCCCGCCGCAATAGTCCTTCGTCACCAGGCCCCGGCCGGGCAGCCGCAGCGGGAGGCGGAGCCGGGCGTGACCGGGCTCGGCGATGTGCTGGACGGCCTGCTGGAGACCGCTCCGCAGCACTCGGGGCTGTCGACGGGGGTTGCCGCGCTGGACCGGGCCTGTGGGGGGCTGGCGCGGGGGAGTGTCACGCTGGTGGCCGCGCCGCCGAACGCGGGCGGGAGCCTGCTGCCCTTGCAGGCCGCGCGTGCGGCAGCGTTCCACTCTGAGCAGCCGACCCCGGTGCTCTATGTCCCCTCCGGGGTGCCGTTGCAGGTCGCGGCCCGTCGCCTGATCGCGGCCGAAGCTCCGGTGCCCTATGCCCAATTCGCCGCCGGCACTCTCACGGCCGGGCAGCGCCAGGCGGTCCTCGACGCGGACAGTCGGCTGCGTGCGGCGCCCCTGTCGTTCACCAGGCCCGAGCCGACCGTGCAGGCGATCACCGAAGAGGCGTCCCGTATCGAGGGGCTGGGTCTGGTGGTGGTCGACCGGCTTCAGCACGCCCGTGCGGAGGGCACCCCGCTCTCGGGGCGTGCCCTGCCCACAGTGATGACGTCCCTGGCCCGTCTCGCTACCGACCGGCAGGCCGCCGTGGTCGTACTGCTGGACACCGACGATGCCCAGATCCTGGCCCGTCTGGACGCGGACCGCATCCTTCATCTGACCCGGCCGGGCGACGGTGCCACGGCCCGGATCACGGTAACCGCGCGGGACCTGGGCACCCTGACGGCCGTGGAAGTGGCGCTGGACATGACCCACCTGCGTCTCCTAGACCAGCCCGCCCCGCCCGCCCCTTCCACGGCCACACCCGCGACCACACCGGCCCTCCCGGCTCCGGCGCCTCATGCGGGCGCCGCACGCGGACCCGCCCAGACCTCACCTCCCCCCGCCCCAACCTCCCCCCGTCCCCAGCGCGCTGGAGCGGGCAGCGCAGGTCCCGCCCGCGCGCGTCCGTCAGCCGCGGTACACAAGAACAGCGGTGCGGTGGCCGGTCTCGTCGAGCGGATCGAGGGCAAGGTCCATACCGTCCTCACCGACACCGGGGGAGAGGTCGAGGAGGCAGTGGCGGCGCTGAAGAAGACCGCGATCCCCGATGTGATGGACCTGCTGGACGCGAGCCGGACCGGCGGCCGTTACGACTTCCGCAACTACCCCGACCTGCCCGACATCCTCCACAAGCGGGGCCGTGAGGAGTCCGACGACATCTGGGAAGCCCGCCCCCACTTCACCGCTCCGCCCGAGGTCCTCGACCAGATCGGCGGCGGCGTGGTCACGGCCCTGGACATCAACGGTGCCTACCTCAGCGCGCTCAAGGCCCATCTGCCCATCGGGCAGCTCGAACACCACCTGGGCCCGGACGCCGGCGGCCCGGCGCACGACACCAAGCGCTCGGGGGTCCACCTGGTCACCCCGCCCGCCTGGGAGCATGCCGACCTGCCGAACCCGATCGGCGACCGGGAAGAGCCCGGTCAGATCTGGATCACCGAATCCACGCTCCGTCTCCTGCTGCGCCTGTCCGGCCCGAAGCTCGGCCTGTGCGAGCGGCCGTTGATCCACGAGTCGTGGACGTCGGGGTCGACGGAGCAGCTACTGGAGACGTTGCGACGGGCGCTGGTGCAGGTGCGTACGAACGCCCTGGTGGCCGGCTCGGCGCACGGGGAGGCGGCGTATGAGTACGTGAAGGCGATGTACTCCAAGCTGGTCTCCACGATGGGGGAGTCCAACTACAACCGGGACCTGTATCGGAGCGACTGGATGCACATCATCCGCTCCCAGGCGTTCGCCAACCTGTGGCACAAAGCCTGGAGCGCCCGTCAGGCGGGGCTGACGGTGGTGCGGATGATGGGCACCGACGAACTCCACCTCGCCGGCAACTGGCGCACCGCGCGGGCGGCCGGGAAGGATACGCCGCTGTTCCCGGAAGGGCGTGAAGTCACCGAGGTCAAGCCCAAGCAGCTCTACCGGCTTGAGAAGGTGGCCGAGGGCAGCTATCGCGAACGAGAGGCGGACTGACGGATGCCGGAGCGCACCATGCAGTTCGGCCTCTACGGCGCGCGAGGCCGCAAGAGCGCCGACCTCGCCGGCGAGGTCCTCGACAAGCTGGCGATGGAGGGCGGCATCCGCTCACCCGTCACCAGCCGCCGGGGCCTGGGCGCCCGGCTCAACTACCTCACCCGCTCCGACGCCGGACGCCAGGCGATGGCAGAGGCCGGGATCACCGTCACCCGCCGCACGCTGCGCAACTGGCTCCAGCACAAACAAAGCCCCTCCCGCGACAACCTTGCCCGGATCGACGCGGCCTACCGTGCCCACCGCCGCCGTAACGTGGCCCCTCACCTGTTGCAGCGGCTCAACGCCCGCGGGGGGACCCGGGTGGAGATCCAGCCGCTGGACCAGCGCGCCGTGGCGGACCCCCGCAAGCGGCACATCGCTACCGACCGGGCTGACTTCCGTCGGCTTCGGATCCGCACCTGGGACCGCATCGTGGAAGCCTGGGCGGCCCAGGACGAGGCCGCGCTCGCCGATGCGTGGGATGACCAGCTCACCGACCTGGGATCCCAGTGGGGCCAGTACGAGTACGCCACCTCCGTCGGCTTCTCCGCCTGACAGCCACGGACCGGCAAAAGGGGAGGGATCAGCAGGCATGGAGAAGGAAGACAGCACGGGCAGCCCCCTGGAGCTGCGCCTCCGGCAGAAGGAAGCCGTCGACGCGGCCGTCTTCGCACTGGAGGCACCGCCTGGCGGTATTCCCGCGGCCGGTCTGCGTACTCAGGTGGTCGCCGCCCCTGGGTCGGGCAAGACGCTGGTCGCCTACGAGGTGGCCCGCCGGACCGTGCCGCGCGGCCGTGTCCTGGTCCTGGTCCCGACACTCAACCTGCTGGTACAGACGGTCACCAAATGGCGCGAGTACGGCATGCGTGGCCAAGCGGTCGCGGTCTGCTCCCTGGACCGCGACCCTGAGGTGCGCGCGTATCTGGCGGACGAGCTGGATGTGCGGTGCACGACCAACCCGATCCGGCTGGCGATGTGGGCGGGCACCGGCCCCGTGACGATCTTCGCCACCTACGCGTCTCTGGTGGGCAACTCCGGCCGTCCCACCGACGACACTGACGTCGACGTCGACGAGGCCGCGGCCGAAGGAGAAGCAGTCGAGGAGCGCGCCGTTGCCGGCGTCCTGGAGCGCGCGCTGGCCGGGAACTTCGGGCAGCAGCTGGACGGGTTCGGCCTGGCGGTCGTGGATGAGGCGCACCGCACCGCGGGCCTCGCGTCGAAGCCGTGGGCGGTCATCCACGACAACACGCGTATCCCGGCCGACCGGCGCCTGTACATGACCGCCACGCCCCGCATCTGGGAAACCGGCGGCACCGGCTCCGACGGCGGGGGCGGTGAGGTGCTGGTGGCGTCGATGGACGACGAGGCCCTCTACGGCAAGCCCGCGTTCGTCTATCCCCTCGGCCAGGCCATCGAGGAAGGTGTACTGGCCTCCTTCGAGATCGACGTCCTGGAGATCCGCGACCCCGCACCCCCCGGCGACGACGCGAGCCTGGAGGAGCGCCGGGGGATGCGGCTGGGCGCGATCCGTGCCGCCGCCCTCGCTCACATGGAAACCGCCGGCGTCGTCAGCCTGCTGTCTTTCCACTCCCGCACCCAGGAGGCCCTCTCCTTCGCCCGTGGCCTGCCCGACGCCGCCGACGAGCTGCGCGCCGCCGGGCGCTTCCCCGGGGAGATCTGGGGGGAGTGGCTGTGCGGCCTCCACCCGGCAGCCCACCAGCGCGCCGTCCTCGACCAGATCGCGAACGGGGTGGACGCCGAAGGGCACAAGACCGAGTTCCGCATCCTGTGCACCTGTCGGCTGCTGGGGGAGGGCACCGACATCACCGGACGGTGCGGCCTGGACGGCGTGCTGTTCGCCGACGTGCGCAGCTCACCGGTGGATATCGTCCAGTCCGTCGGTCGCGCCCTGCGCCAGGCCCCGCACGAGGGCAAGGTCGCACGGCTGGTCGTGCCCGTCCTCCTGGCCGAGGAGGACGAGGGCCGGGACATGGCCGCAACGGCCGCGTTCGAGCCCCTGGTGAAGGTCCTTCGCGCACTGCGCTCCTTCGACCCGCGCATCATCGAACAGCTCTCACTGCGTCCCGCAGGACGCCGCAGCGGGACAGCGGAAGACACACTCGCCGCCGACCCGCACGGAGACGCCCGCCAGACCGGCACCGAGCCCGCCGCCGAGGACGCCGAGCCGGCCGACGACCACGGCCCGGCGCAGGAGCCGGCCCGCGAGCTGCCCCTGCTGCACTTCTCCGACCGGGGCCGGGACGCCGAGGAGATCGCCCGGCTGGTGCGCACCCGCGTCCTGCGCCCGGAGTCCACCGCCTGGCTCACCGGCCTGGAGGCCGTCCGCACCTTCGCCGCCGGGCACGGGCACGCCAACGTCCCCTATACCGCCACCGTCCACCTCGGCGACCAGGCCGTGGACTATCAGGTGGGCCAGTTCGCGTCCGAGCAGCGCCGCGCCTGGCGACACGGGGACCTGGCCGACTGGCGAACCGAACTGCTGGCCGAGACGGGCTTTGTCTTCGACCCCCGCGACCAGGCGTTCACCGAGTTCCTGGACGTGTGCGCCCTCTACTTCGCCGGACACCACACCCTCGCCGCCCCGCGGGATGCGGTGCTGGCCGGGGTGGCGGTCGGGGAGCGCCTGCACCAGGTGCGCAAACCTGGCGGCCTGGGCAAGAAGCGCGCCACAGCCCGGCGCGAGCGGCTGGAGGCCATCGACCCGGACTGGAACCCCGCCTGGCCCCTGACCTGGCAGCGCCACTACGCGAAGGCCCGCTGGCTCCTCTCCCAGGGCGCTACCCCCGGCGAGCTCCAGCCCGGCGTCCACCTCGGCGGCGACGACGTCGGCGCCTGGCTGGCCGAACAGCCCGCCGCCTGGCACACCCTCACCGACGGCCAGCAGCAGCGCCTGGCCGCGCTGGGGATCGGCCCCGCCCCGGCCGGGGCCCTCCCCGCGGCCGTGGCCCCTCCCGCCGGGGCCTCCCGGTGGGAGATCAACCTCGCCGCCGCCCGACAGTTCAAGGCCCGCGAGGGCCACCTGCGGGTCCCGCGCGCCCACACCGAGACCGTCACCGGCGCCGACGGTAGGGAGCACCGCATCCGGCTGGGCGTCTTCCGCAGCAACACCCGCACCCACCACAACCAGCACAAACTCACCTCCGAGCAGGCACGCGAGGCCCGCACCATCGGGCTCCTGCAGTGACTGGTGACTGGCGGACGGATCGGATCGGAAGTGCGCTGCGCCGTGAAAACCCTGCGGTGCTGCGGCGCTTGAATGCGGGGTTCGCCGCGATAGGCGATGTGCAGTTCCTGCCGGGCTACTCGGTGCTCCTGGTGGATGACCCCCAGGTGGAGAGGCTGTCGGACTTGCCCGGGGACAAGAGGCTGGCATTCCTGTCCGACATGGACCGGCTCGGAGAGGCAGTCGAGCGAGCATCCCGTCGCATGGACGCTGCCTTCCGGCGGGTCAATCTGGAAATCCTCGGCAACACCGAAAGGTACTTGCACGCGCACGTGTGGCCACGGTTCGAGTGGGAGCCCGCCGACATGGTTGGCAGGCCCGTGTGGCTCTACCCCCGCGACCGGTGGTCCGACGAGCGATTCGCACTTGGTCCGCAGCACGACCTGCTGCGTCGGGCGATCGGAGAGGAGCTGGACCGTCTGTGCTCGGCGAACTGACGGCGGCACGCGGGGGAGACGGTCGTGGAGGTGCTCGCCTTCGACGTCCCGGCCGCGTTCGCGGAGTGGCCTCTGATAGTCCGGACAACCGACCGGTGGCGCCCACACACCACGTGCACGTCTCGCGCTACCCCTCCGCCACCGCCCTGACCTGAGCTGCGCGAATGCTCAGGGGAGTGCCGGGGCGGCTCATAGCCGGGTGGGGGGTGTTTTGCCGCGCTGGACGTACTGGATGCGCTTGAACTGTATCGTCGCGAAGATCAACAGGTCGTCCTTGGCGCCGAAGTCAGGGTCTTCTTCGCAGGAATCGTTGCAGACGTACCGCGTCACGGCCGAGACCGTGCCTGCCCGCATCACCAGCGTGACGGTCGTCTCGCCCGTGGCCTCATCGACGCTCTCGCGCATCGTGCTCGCGTTCCCCACCTTGGGAGACACTGCGCGCTTGCGGCCGGGCTGGTGGGCCAGGGATGCCTTGCGCCGTGTGTAGTCCCGGCGGGCCGCGGTGCGGCTCTCGTACGCCTGCAGGTCGATGGAGATCGTGCCCGTCTGATACGGGTCGTCGTACCGCGCCCGCCCTGAAGCCTTCAGCCCGGCACACCTGGTGGGGCCCGACGTTTTCCTGCACGG
The DNA here is from genome assembly GCF_035917675.1 of Streptomyces sp. NBC_01775. Taxonomy (NCBI): domain Bacteria; kingdom Bacillati; phylum Actinomycetota; class Actinomycetes; order Kitasatosporales; family Streptomycetaceae; genus Streptomyces; species Streptomyces sp. NBC_01775. The sequence continues at coordinate 265,903 of NZ_CP109105.1, forward strand.
CAGGTCCGCGGGGGCGTCACGGGCCGAGGGCCTGGCCCCCACCTCCCAGGCCGTGGCCAGGTTCTCCGACCGGAGCATGGACTTCTTCAGCCCCGCAGCGTCCAGGCCGGCCGGCAAGTCCGCGACCCCATAATCCGAGGGTGCACTGCTGTGCCCTGCCCCGTCAGGTATCACCGACCCCGCACCGCACCCCACCGCCGACAGCAGCGCCACGATCACCGCACCACCCACCCACACCCTCGCCGCCAACCGTCCGCGGTACACCCGGCCCCCGCTCCCTCAACAGAACCAACTCGCGGAGCCTAGACCTACTGTCCATCGAACATCTACCGTCCGGATGATCAAGCAGACCCGGGGGTGGTGCCGGGTTCGGCCCGGTTGGTTTCTGATGCCGGGAGCCGGACTTCGTTCAGGACGCTTGGTCTCGGTGGGCTTGGACGAGGAGGGTGCCGAAGCGGCCCGGCTGGGGGGCGGGGAGGGTGCGGGCGTTGATGTCGGTGTAACCGTGGCGTTTGAGGATGCCGGTCCATGCCTGGGGGGTGTATTGCCAGCGCTGGACGGTCAGCTCCCGCTCCCGTCCTTCCAGCCACCTGCCGCCCATCTGCTGGGGCCCGTGGGCATCTCCTGGCTCGGCCTGGGAGAAGACCAGCGTCCCGCCGGGGGCCAGGCGGCGCAGGATGCGGGGCATCAGCTCTTCCGGGTCGGTGAACCAGACCGCGCCCCAGTTGGAGTAGATCGCATCGAAGCAGGGGCCGGCGGCCTGAAGGTAGGCACAGGCTTCCGCGTGGAGGAAATCGAGCCCCGGCAGGTGGGCCCAGAAACGGCGGGCGCGCTCGGTCTGGACGGGGGAGAGGTCGATAGCCGTCACGTGGACGCCGAGCTGCGCGAGGTAGGCCGCCTCCGCGCCCTCCCCGGGGCCGAGTTCCAGGGCGCTGGTGCAGGGACCCAGAAGTTCGGCCCCGGGGCCGTGGCCGGGGTACTGCGTCCAGTCGAACCGGTCGTCGGGCGGGGGCGGCTGGTCGCCTTCTCCCCGGTAGGGCTTGTACAGGTCCCAGTACGCGGGGAGCGAGACGGGCGGGTGAGGCATGGGGCTCCTCGTGTGTCCGGTGGAGCTGGACACCGTAGCGGGGCCTCCATCGCGGCACGCCGTCTTTGCCGGGACTTCGCCACTGAGCGGGCATGAGGTGGCCCGGACGCGAACGTTCGCGTCCGGGCCACCTCATGCCCGCTCAGTGGCAGTTCGCTCCTGGCCTGCAGGGGCCGCACTTGCCGTAGTCGTGCTCCCACAGCGGCCAGTCCACGGCGAACCCGTTCTCGTGCAGGATCGTCGCGGTGCGCTCCACGCTGCCGTCATACTTGAACGCGATCTCGGGAATGTGCTCCAGGAACCCGCCCTGGAAGTGCCGGGCGCAGAATTCGCGGTAGTTGCGGGTGTCGAGGATGAAGACATGCACGGCGGTGTCGACCAGCCTGCCGCAGCACATCTCCAGGCCCTGCCCGAACTTCTCCATGGCGGTGATCAGGTAGGCGACTGCCTGCCCGAACAGCCGCTCGGCCATCACCTCGTCGAAGGGGTGGTCGCGCTGGAGGAGAGTGACCTCCCGCTCCCACACCTGAGGGCTCACGAACGCCCTGGGATCCCGTACCCGCTCGACGGGAAGGACGGGCCTCTCAGCGAGTCCTGTCGTCATCGCTGCCTCCTTGCCTCGGCTCGTGCCTGACACTCCCAGCACACCGCCGCGACACCCCGCCGGGAAGACGCGGCAGGCCCGGCCGCACGCTGTGTGCGGATCCCGCACACGGCGTGCGTCGCGCTGCCGTGCCCTGTCGGGGGCGCGGGCGCGGCGCTAGCGTGGGAAGGCTGACCGCCGGCCGCGCGGGAGGACCCTCATGCTGACCGCGTCGATGTCCACGAGCACGCTCCCGGACCTGGGGGCCGTCATCCGCGGTGCGCGGGCCGCCGCTCGGATGACGCAGACCCAGCTGGGCAGGTGCTGCGGGTATTCGCACTCGGCCATCAGCCGGATCGAGACCGGCCACACCGTCCCGGACTGGCCCACCGTCGCCCGGCTCGCGGCCGTCCTCGGCATCGGCCCCGAGAAGCTCGGGCTGGCCCATTCGAGCGGGTCGCCGCCAACAGGTGCCGCGCCCGTCGCCCGGGCCACTAGGGTGCCGTCACGTCCCGATGCCGAGGACTGGGAGGATGCCGTGCGCCGCCGCCAGATGCTCGCCCTCACCGGCACCGCCGCAACCGCCGTGCTCGCCGGCCTCCCCGCAGCGGCCACCGCGCGGCCACAGCCCGCAGCCGATCCGGACCTGTCCGGCCTGGAGGACGCGCTGCTGTACGGACCGCCACCCAGCAGCCACGAAGCCACCACCGCCACGGTGGCCCTGGCAGTATCCGAGTCACGCGCCCTTCTCGCCCAGGGCCGCTACCGCGAACTGGCCGCCGGCCTCCCACACCAGCTCGCTCTGGCCGAGACCTACCGGGACGAGGACGGGGGCTCGGCCCTCTCCTCGCTCTTGTCCACCGCGGCCCGCGCGGCCATCAAGGCCGGAGACGACCGTGACACTGACCGCCGACCGCGCCGTCCTCACCGCCCGCGAGGCCGGTGACGCGCTGGCCCTGGCCGAGGCGTACCGCATGGCCTCCAGCGGCTACCGCCGCACCGGCCGCTACGACCGCGCCGTCCAGACCGCCGTCCGCGCGGCCGACCAGCTCGCCGCCGACCGCACCGCCCCCCGCGCCGCCCGCGCATCGCACGGCGGCAACCTGCTCGCCACGGCTGCCTACACCGCGGCCAAGCACGGCAACAGAGCCGGAGCACGGGAGCTGATCCGCGCCGCCCACCGCACGGCGGAAGCACTGGGAGGCGAACGCTGCGCAGGCAGCGCCTGGTTCGGGCCACGCCAGGTCGCCCTGCACGAGGTCTCCGTCCACCAAGTCCTCGGCGACCCGGAAGCCGCGGTGAAGGCCGCCCGGGCACTCCCTGTCCGGGGGCTCCCGAGGGAGCGCGCGGCCCGGCTGTGCATCGATGTGGCACGCGCGTACGAGGACTGGGGGAGACCGGAGGAGTGCTACCGCGCTCTGCTCTCAGCCGAGCGCGCCGTACCGGAAGAGGTACGGCGCGAAAGCATCCGCGAACTCACGAGGAAACTCCTCCCCTACGAACGGCGACTGCCGGGGATCCGCGACCTCGCCCGCCGCACAGCCGCCGTTGCCGAGACGAACCCTGATCGCTACTCCGTGACGAAGGGTGCGTATCCGACCGGGACCTCGCTCACCTGAAGCTCGGAGAAGAGCAAGGTGAGGTTGTGAGCGTTGGTCTCCATGAGAACCTCGTGGAAGTCGATCCCAAGGGCCTTCGACCAGCGGCGGGTCGCCGCCGACTCGGCGGGAAGCTTGGCTCCCGGGTACAGGCAGTGCCACCTCACTCCCCAGACGTATCCGTCGAGATCGACACCGGTTTCGTGGTCGATGAGCCGGTCGTCCAAAGAGACCCGCCAGGTCTTCGCCGGTACTGACGTCTCACACCGGGCCTCGACGCAGCATCGGAAGAGATACCGCAGGTGGGACGGCGTGATGCCGGTACGGGGATCTGCCGTCGCGTAGACGATGACCTCGTAGTCGCGCATGTAGTTGGTGTATCCGTGGTGCACGACCGCGTGATCGAAGGTCTCGTCAAGCATCTGTTCAAGTACGGCGGCATCCATACCGCCCTTCTACCTCACTCGGCGAGACCTTCGACAATGAGATTCACGGGCAGCACCGTTGCCTCAGAGATCGCCCGGACAAGTCCTCTAGCATCTGTCTGGTGGGTCGGTAAGGGTCCTTGCCTGCTTTCTAGGCTGGGGTAATGGACAACGAGCTCGCTCACGAGGGAAGCGCCTTCATCAACTTTCGTCGCTACCTCCCGGACCCGAAGGAGCACGGATTCCGGTGGGTCGATATCAAGCAGCTCCGCTTCTGCGCTCAGTCCGTGGACGATGGAGGGCTGCTTGCCGCGCTGATTGGGCATGAGCAGTTCCGGAACGACTATGCGGGTGGTGGAGTGCTGCCGGAGGGCACCCGGCACGGTCCGTACTGGCGACGGTTGATCACCCCCGATGTCTACGAGCCTGTCAGCCAGGAGAAAGCTGTGCGGATCCTGCGGGAGTGGGTGGATCCGCTCCGGGACGTGCCCGCCGTGCTGGAGGCAGAACTGCAGCGGGAGGTGTTCGACCGCCTGGTCGCAGCTGATGGCATCTACTACCTCAACGAGCTCGGTGATGAAGCGATTCATGACTGGGGACGGGTGCACGACTACTTCCACGAGTTCGTCCTCGTCGACCGCTCGGCCAGGCAGATCGCTCTCATCGTCGCCGCCGACGACTAAGAGGTCATCTCATTTGGCCAGTCTGCGGTAGCAGATGAGGGTGCAGGCGATGCTGGTGAAGGCGAGGAAGTGTTCGGCTTTGCGCTCGTAGCGACGGTGGAGGCGTCGGCAGCCGGCCAGCCAGGACATGGTGCGCTCGATGGTCCAGCGATGGCGGCCCAGTCGCTGTGAGGGCTCGATTCCCTTGCGCGCGATGCGGTGGGTGATGCCGCGCTCGCGTAACCAGCGTCGCAGGTGGGAGTAGTCGTAGCCCTTGTCCGCGTGGAGCTTGCCCGGTCGGCGGCGCCGGGGGCCGCTGCGGGAGCAGATCGGCGGTATGCCCTTGACCAGAGGGATCAGTGCCTGGCTGTCGTGCAGGTTCGCCCCTGAGATCCCGATCGACAGGGGCAGACCGGTCCGCTCGGTGATCAAGTGGATCTTCGAGCCGTACTTACCCCGGTCGACAGGATTCGGACCTGTCAGGTCCCCCTTTTCAGGGCGCGCATGTTCACCGAGTCGACCGCGCATCGGGACCAGTCCAGGTCACCGCGAGAGCCGAGTTCGTCGAGGACCAGGCGGTGGAGCTTCGCCCACACTCTGGCCTTCGACCATTCAGTGAAGCGGCGGTGGGCCGTGGCACCGGACGGCCCAAAAGACGCTGCGGGCACCTGCTGCCAGGTACAGCCGGACGTCGCCACGAACACGATCGCGGCCAGCACTTCCCGGTCGCCGTGCCGACGACGGCCACCACCCTGCGGCCTTGCCGGTACCTCCGGCACCACTCGCTGGAACAACTCCCACAACTCATCCGGCACCAGCCGCTCAACGATCCCCACCACGACCGACAGACTACCGACCCAGCCAAATGAGATGACCTCTAAGGCAACCATCGGACATCCGCTGTCGTAGCTGGGATCAGTCGCGAAGACACCACCGAATCGCGGCAAGAGTGACCGTGCCCTGGAAGACATCGGCCCTCTTGCCGGAGTCGCGGCGGCCCGGCACCGGTTCCCGTACATCGGTACCGCGCGGGGCGGGATGAGCGCGTCCGAGCCGGTCCTGGTCCGTCCCTACGCGCCGGGGCTGTGGGAAGCGGTCTACGGCGCGCAAACGAACTCAAGAACAGCCGGTATGGGACTGGGGGGCAGCCGGTTTCGTGGCTGGGGCCGTTGGGCCTGCGAGCCGGGTGGCGGTGTCCGGGGGGCGGCGGTGTCCGGCTGGGCCGGGTGCCGGACCGCGCGTGGTGTTCAGCTCGGGGATGTGTCGTCCCGGAAGGCGGCGTCGGCCGCCAAGGCGGGGGCGCCCCTGCCGCGCCCGGCTCCACCTCGCTCCGGAGACCGTTCGGAGGGGGTCAACCCTCGCCCTTCAACGTCTATTTCCTTCTCGGAGCTGACCGATAGAGGAAAAGCAAAAAACGAGTGACTACCATCAACTACCCTTTTTCCGGGCCAATGATTGATATCCAACAGGCAGCGAACCAGCCCGTCGCAGACGAGTACCGACGGACCGGAGAAACACAAGAAGGAACCGACCAACGGGAGGAAGAAATGACACTGACGACAGACCCGGGAACCACCGAACGCCCGCACTTCCCCACCTGGCGCCAGGTGCCCGAAGGCGTCTATGCGACCAAGACCCAACTCAAGGGCATGGACCTGCCGCGCGAGCCCGGCCCGCCGGCGGCGAGTGTCGAGGGCTACGACGGGCTCGGTCGCCGCACCACCCCCACCCTCTACCGCGTCGATGAGTCCGAGCCGACCAGCGCCTCGGCCGCGCAGCTGGTAGCAGCCCACCGCCGCGCCGGCCCCGCCGCGCGCGAGTGCGCGGACTGCCAGGCCCGCCCCGAACGCGCCCCCGCCCTGAGCGAGGACGGGCCGCTGTGCCCGGCCTGCTGGCACATCCGCACGCTGCGAACCGGGCCGACGTCGAGGCCATCATCCGCACCGTCAACCCCTCGCTGCTCGCCGAGCTGGACGGCGCCCGTTGACCTGATGGGCGGGAGACAGCCAGACGTGGGGTTTTACCTGGTGTGACCGGCCGCCGAGCTCGCGGCCGTGCTCCGACTCGTACACCGGGGCTGCGATTTCGGGCAGTTCCCCGTCCTCGATGCGTACCGCGGCGTCGTGGATGGCGTCCTCCAGCTCCCTTTGGAAGGGCGCGGGAGGAGCTGTGCGGCAGTCGGGTTGTTCTGGTCCTCTAGAACAACCCGGTTCAGCTGGTGCTACCGCCGTCGGCGTCCGGGGGCTGGGCATGAAGAAGGCGCTGCACCGAAGTGCAGCGCCTGGAGGCTTCGAAGGGGCAGAGGGGTCCGCTGGAGGGCGCAGGAGGCCCCCTGGCAGGTGTTCAGCCGGTGGCGGCGAGGTTGGCCGTCTGGGCGGCGAACCTCGCCCGTCGCTGCTCGGTGAAGCGGCCGGGCTCGGCGGCCCTGATCTCCGGGACCGGCATGACGGGGGAGGAGACGGCGCCGCCGGTCAGCAGCGGGTGGAGCTGGTAGAGGCCGTCTTCAAGACTCCAGACGAGTCCGCACTCGCGGAGCTCTTTGAAGCCACGGTTGACTGTCGGCTTGCTGGCGCCCAGCTCGGCGCACATCTCGTTCTGGCTGATCGCGGCCGTGCTGGTCTCCGGGCCGCAGGTACAGCAGTTGGTCCAGGACGCGGCGGCCGACGGCCGGGCTGTCGTTCAGGAGACGGCTTTGAAGACCTGCCGGCGCTTCTGGTCGTCCTTGCGGCGGCGCTTCTCGGCGAGCTGGTCCTCGTAGGCGGCCACCGCCTGGCGATAGTTGAGAACGAAGTTCCGGGCGTCCAGGCGCTCGTCCTTGGGCATCGCCTGCACCGCGGCGACGGCGTCCTCGGGGGAGTGGTAGCCCGCGAGCATCGGGTTGATCTGGTAGAGGCCGTTGCGGACCTTCTTGACCAGCTTGGCCAGCTCCAGGGTGCGCAGAGCCGCGTTGACGCTGGGGCGACTGAGTCCCAGTTCCTGGCCGATCGTGGCCTGGTCGGTATGGATCCGCCCGCCGGCCTCGCTCATGGCGCGCAGCTTCAGCAGCGCTCGGTACGCGGCGGGAGGCAGGTCGAGGTCGGCAAGGAGTCCGTCGGCGTTGACCGAGGCGAATCGCAGGGTGCTCATTGGATTGTTCCCTCCTCACGCTGGGCTCGTGCCCGGCGCCGCTCCGCGCGCTGCTCGGCGCGCTCTTGCCTCAGCTCCTCGATGGCCTTCCGCATGTGCTCCAGCGAGGGGAACCTCACGAGGTCGGGCAGCTTCTCGTTCTTCCGGATGGACGCGATCGTCTTGTGCTGGGGCACGTTGACGTACTCCGCCTCCACCGTCTCGGTGCCGGGGATGAACTCGGCCACGCGGTAGGAGAAGGGCGGGTTGAACTGATAGACGCCCCGTTTCACCTTGAACACGATGCCGTGGCCCATGACCTCTTTGAGAGCCTCCCCCACCTTCACCCGATGCACGTCCAGCACCGTGGCCATCTCCTCCTGAGTCAAGTGGATGCGCCCGCCTGCCCGCTGACAGGCGATCATCAACAGGATCAGACGCAGGGGCAGTGCCTCTCGAAAATACTGCGCGATGAGGAAGAAGAACTCCAGGGAGTCCATGGAGAAGGCGTTCGGAGCCCCATCGGGGGAGTAGAACTCCAGCGGCTTCCGCTCGCTGTCCAGCGACACCTTGCGGTTGGGGTACTTGCGCGCAAGGGCATCCAGATCCCGTACCGGCGCGACGGGCTTCGACCACGCCGACAGGGCGTCGTCGGAAGGCGACGGCGCCGGGATGGGCGTTGGTGCGCTCCGGCGACGTGGCTCGGCTGACACGAGGCGGCTCTCCACTTCCTTGATCGCGTAGGACGCCAGTATGTCAGCCAGCCCGACTATTACGTCGGCCATACCGACGTTCCGGCGAGTTGTGCACCCCCACGAGGTACGCAACTTCCCGGCGTCGCCCTCCGCGTTCACTGACATCAGCGCTCCGCGCCCACCTCCGGAACGTCGGCAGCGCTGACATTCCGCGCACACAGACGTCAGCCTCGCCGACATTTCTGGCTCGATATGCATCCTCAGCAGCTACACATTGGTAGACCTATGCAACCTCAGCAGCTACACAAGTCCCCACGCACAACGCCCTGACCAGGAGTTTCTTGATCCTGGTAGGTATCAGTGGCTGAGGTCAGCGGCCACTTCGCCACTACGTCGACGAAAACGCCTCGTGGCCAAGGCCCGGCCGACTCCGCCAAGTAGCCCTACTCTCCCCATCGAGTGGTGATCCAGCCGAACCCATCCCCGCGCCTACGGCTCGTCACCGTGTCGGCCCCAGGGGCCGGCACCGCACCTCCGGGGTTCTTCTGTCCATGGGCTGCTGCATCACTCCGCCCGCAAATTCGGATAAGGGGCTTCTGTAGAAAATCGGTGAAGGGAAACACGCGCACCCGCATACAACGAGTTACCGTAATTCCTGGCGTGCTCTCTATGGTTAAGGTAGAAAGGGCTGGAAGCAGGTGACGGCTCCCGGAACATAGGGGAGTTGTACCGGAACCTAAATTCCTCCCCGAGTTGCATATCTGACAGGGAGTCAGGGAGGCGTCATGGGAGTAGGGGAGTGGCCCTAAATCCCAAAATGAACCCCGCTATGCATACAGGGCTACGCGAACCGTGGCCGAGCTCTTTTCTTCGTGGCCCGCCAGCGCAGCCCCGGAGGGGCGCGCCTTCACCCCGGCCAGCTGCAGGCCGTGATGGCTCAAAGCAACAGGCCGCGAGGCCAGTTGGCCCGGCCGGAGGCCGGGACCCCGTCCCCGGAGGGGACGGACTGGCGCCCGGAGGACACCAGAGCCCCGCCTCGTAGAGGCGGCGCGTCGTGTCTGCGGGC